>JBOGJB010000558.1:0-9199 GCA_050745085.1 Vicinamibacterales bacterium | reverse complement strand
CGGGATCGTCCGGCGGCACGAGCAGGCCGCCGCCGGTCTTCTGGAGGATCTCGACGAACGCACCGCGCCGGGGCTGGACGACCGGCACACCGCACGCCATCGCCTCCATCACCGAGAGCCCCTTGGGCTCGTCGTAGGTGGCCGGCAGCGAGAAGACGTCGAGGCCGCGCAGAAAAGCGCCCTTCGCGGCGCGATCGAGCTCGCCCCGGTAATGGAACTCCGACGCCAGACCCCAGCCGCGGATCTTCTCTTCGATGTCGCGCAAGTACTTCTGATGCTCGGGCGCGAGATAGCCGGCCGCTTCGAGCGTCAGCGCGCCCAGGTCCCGCCGTTCCCTCAGGCGGCGGTACGCATCGCACAGGACGTGCAACCCTTTCTCCGGCGCGATGCGGCCGAAGAAACCGACGCGCCGCGTGCTCTTTGGTTCCGTGGGTTCCACGGGTTCTCTGCCTCGGAGACTCTCTACGTTGACGCCTAAAGGAACAACGTGCACCTTCTGCGGCGGAATGGCGAGATAGGACGTCATGAAGCGCGAGTACTGCTCGCTGACGGCGAACACGGCATCGACATGCTGCATCTGCTTGCGGATCAGGTCGATCGTGTCGCTTCGCCAGGGCTCGCCGAGGCCGGCGATGAACAGGTCCTCTCCCTGCAGCGTGACGCCGACGGGGCGGCCGGTTACGCGCCGGATGGGCGCCGCGAGGCTGATGAGCAGCGAGTTGGGCAGGATCGTCAGGTCGGGCGGCGGCTCGCCCGACAGCCAGTCGCAGAGCTTCTTGACCTCCTTCCGCTGCGGCCCGTGCTCGCCGCGGAGCATCGACACCGTCAGCTCACCGAGCATCCGCGGATCGGTCTGCACCGGCCGGTTCGCCATCGCGCGGATGACGACCGGCGCGTCCCACAGCCGGTCGAGCAGCTTCGGCGTGTGACGGAAGATCGGCAGCTTCTGCGCGAGGTACACGCTGATGCCGCCGAGAAACACGCGGCTCCGGCTGACGTTCGGCTCGTCGGTCCGCGTCGGCGTGTAGAGCGGCATCAGGATGACGTCGTGCCCGCGCCGGACGAGCTCGGCCGCCAGCGCGTTGTCGCGCAGGCAGCTCCCGCAGTACATAGGGCCGGCGCCGGCGGTCAGTGCGAGGATACGCATCTCAGCCAATTCTCTGCGGCGCCCTTCGGCATTCGGCATTCGGCATTCGGCATTGACGTCCGTCCTTAAACAGCTTGCTGATAAGAACGGCGCGCATAGAGGTGATCGAACAAGTTCCCCTCGTGCGGCTGGTCGAACGCGATCTGGTTCGTCTTGATCGGACCGACATTGAGCCGATCGACGAGCGGCGATCCGATCAAGCGATCGATCAACCGGCGATCGGTGGTCAGCGCCGTGACGACGAGCGTGGGACCGAACGGCGCCGGCACGGCCGCGACCTCCTCGGCGTTCATCTCGACGACGCTCGCGAAGGGGAAGAGGAACTCGCGGTTCGCGAGCGGATGCGCCGGGCCGTCACAATACACGATCGTCGGCAGGAGATACGTGCAGCCCTCCCAGCGCACGAGCCGCGGCCCCTGGCGATGCGCCGCGGTCACGTCGATGGCGCCAGACTCGCGCAGCCCGGCGTCGATCTGACCGTCGATCCACTCGGCCACGCGCGGGTCCGTGAACGGTGCAATGGCCGCCTCGTCATCGTCGGCGGCGCGGGGACCAATCGCGGCCAGCCGCGCGGCGAGCGCGTCGGCGATTTCGCGGCCGCGTCCCGGTGTCCAGATGCCGGATGTGTTGACGCATGAGCGGCCGCCATTGTCGGCGATCGAGGCGGCCATCAGATCGAGGTGGTCGCGCCAGCGATCGACCTCATCGGGCGCGACGAAGATCTTCGTGAAGCCCGGACCGTGCAGCTCAATCCGCGGATCCCCGGCAACCGCGCCGACCGAGCTGGCGTCGCCGAAGAACATCCCGCGACCAGACTGCCGCAGGATCTCCCCGGCGCCGGCGTGGTCCGCGGGGTAGTAGCTGAACGCCGCCTTCGGCGTGCCGGAGGCGATGAAGGCCTGCGCGATCCGGAACGGCGACCATGGCTCGGCGCTGCCCGGCTTCAGCACGAGCGGCATCTTCAGCGGAATCGCCGGCGTCCAGAGCGAGTGCACGCCCGGGGAATTGCTCGGCAGCACGACGCCGAGCGACTCCGCCCGGGGAAAGAAGCTGATCGAGTGCCCGCCCATCTCTCCGACGCCCGTGTCGAGGACGCTCAGCTCCATGCCGCGCGTGAGGCCGGCGAGAATCGATGGCATCTCGCGCAGCACGCCGGCGATGCGATCCATGTTCCTGCGCACGAGGACGTAGGGCATGCCGGTCGTCGCCGACACCTGCTCGACGAAATCGTCGCGGGTCTGCGTGCCGCGCCCGAGCGGCAGCGTATCCAGCAGAAACCGATCGGCTGTCTCGCGGCAAATCTCGAGCAGCCGCGCGACGGGGACGTCCAGGAGCGCCCGGCGCGCCGCCGCCTGCGCGGCGGGCAGCAGATCGCGCCGGATGAGCCCGACGTTCGCCTGACAGATCTCGACAAACGGCGCGCCGGTCCGGTGGTGGGGCGCGCGGGCGACGTCGAGGCTCGTATAGGGCTCGCCGTGCCTCAGGATCGGGATGTGCAGCATCCTCAGAATTCTACTTCGCGCCGCGCCTGGCGGAGCATCGCCCGCACCTTGTTGCGCTCGCGCAGGAGCGCGGTCCGGACAAAGGGACGAACGACGGGACCGGCATCCGCCACGAGCGCGGCCGCCTCGAGCCGCGGCACGGCGGGCAGCTTGACCGCCGGCGGCGCGACGAACACCGCCGACACGAGCCAGCCGAGCCACGCCCCGGGCCAGACCCAGACGAAACAGACACCCGCCATGTAATGCAGACCGAACGGTGCCCACAAACGTGCCGGCGCTGATCTGCGTCGCCGCGAGCGTTGCGCCTCCCACCAGCGCGCCGAGCGAGCGGCCGGCGACGATGAAATCCGCGGACGTCCGCGTGCGGCGGTAACCCACGGCGGCGAGGGCGATGACGGCCGCGAAATAGGCGACCAGGACGATCGTGAGCGACAGGTTCACGGATTGGAATCCAGCCTGCTTTTTCTCGCGCTCGCGGGGCCCCACCCCCGCTCGCTCTCGCTCGGCGCCACGGCTTCGCCGCGGTCCGCTCCGCCGCCTCGCTCGGGCCGCAGGCGCTCCTCGCGTCTGGCCATCGATCCGGCCCAGACGAAGTACGCGCCAATCCAGACAATGCAGAACAGGAAGAAGCCGTAGAAGTTCCAGCCGAAGCCGGCCACTACGCGCGGCCTCTGGCGACGACGAGCGACCAGAGGGTCGCGACCGCGGCCGCGGCGAGGACGCTCACATCGAGCCAGCGCTCGCGCGCCGAGCCGGCCGGCACGAGCCGCACGAACGAGGGCGGCGAGGACAGCCGCGCCCGGCCCACCCACCGGCCGTTCTCCTGACTCCACGCCAGCTGCGGGAAGCTCGACGCCGGACGCTCGGCGCCCGGCGGCGTGACCACCTCGAGGTCGACCGCCCCGGCGCCTCCGACCGTCGTCACCGCGCACCGCCAGTCGGGCACTGGTCGCGAATAACGAACGTGCGATCGGCCGCTCGGGCCGCGGGTTGCGACGCTGCAGTCTCCTTTGTCGGTGAATTCGACCCGCAGGCGGGTGTCGGCGCTGACGATGCTGGGTGAGAAGCTGAGGACGAGTGGCAGCAGGACACGGAGGCAAGGGAGAGCACGGAGAGAGATCAACGGAGAACACGGAGACCAAGATCAAGTACGAAGCTCAAAGTTCGAAGGTCGAAGTGAGTTCGAACGTCACTTCAGCCCTCGTCCTTCGTACTTCGTACTTGAGTAGCGTCTCCGTGTCCCCCGTGTCTCCGTGGTGGTCACTCTCCGTGTGCTCCTTTGCCTCCGTGCCCAATTACTCAGTACACACCCTCGACCACTGCGGTGGCGAAGCGAGAAAAGGGACGCACGTTGCGTACTCCGTCCCACGGGTACGCCTCGCACGGCGGCTCGCGCTCCGCCTCGTCCCGCTCGAGAAAGCGCGGCATGAAGAACTCCTTCGTCAGCGTCGTCAGACGGACGCGGCCGGTGCGGCCGTAGTCGACGAGGCGGTCCGGGTGCTCGGGGTCGACGACCTCGATCATCGCGCGCGGGGAGGGCGGGTAGTAGATGACGGCGTAGTTGTCAGCGGGATCGAGCGGCTTGTGGACCGCGAGCCCCATCAGCGTGTTGCCGTACGTCGGGGCAAAGTACACGCCGTCGAGCAGCTCCTCGACCGCGAAGCGGTGGAACTGCGGCGTCATCTCGGTGCCGCCGCAGAAGACGCCGGTGATCCCCGCCTTGCGGAGCGAGATCTTCTCGGCCAGCGCTTCGAGCAGCTTCGGCGTGGTGAAGAGACACCGGATGTTGTCGTGCGCGCGCAGGAGCGTGAGCGCCTGCTCGACGACGTGCTGCTTGTAGCGCTCCGCCTCCTCGAGCTGGCGCCGCCTGATCAGTTTGACGACCCAGCGCGGGTCGAGGTCCACCATGAAGCAGATGCCGCCGCGATGCTGCGCGAGGTGCTCGACTGCGAGCCGCAGCCGCCGCGGGCCTGACGGGCCGACCATCAGCCAGTCGCTGCCCTGCGGGAACGCCCAGTCTGGCAGCGTGTCGCTGAACATCTCGTAGTCGACGCGGAAATCGTCGATGTTGATGCGCGACTTCGGCACGCCGGTGCTGCCGCCCGTCTCGAAGATCGAGACACCGCGGTTCGCGTACGCCTTCGGCACCCAGCGGCGCACGGGGCCGCCGCGCAGCCATTCATCCTGGAAGGCGCCGAACTTCGAGAGGTCGTCGTAGCGGCGGATCGCGCCGCGCGGATCCCAGTCGAGGCGCTTCGCGAAGTCCAGCCAGAACGGACAGCCGGTTGCCGGATCGAAGTGCCACTCGACGATCTCGCGCGTGTGACGGTCGAGCGCTTCGCGCGCCGCGGTGACGGCGGAGGTCGAGACGGGCATCGCCAGACATGCTACCTCAACCGGCTCGCTCGCTGGCGACGAACTCGGCGAAGAACTCGTCGACGGTAACGCGGCGCTTCGTCAATCGGTCCTCGAACC
Organism: Vicinamibacterales bacterium; assembly: GCA_050745085.1. Taxonomy (GTDB): domain Bacteria; phylum Acidobacteriota; class Vicinamibacteria; order Vicinamibacterales; family 2-12-FULL-66-21; genus DATAEE01. Next base: position 4,075 of record JBOGJB010000558.1, on the reverse strand, counting down.
CGGACTGGCAGAAGACATCGACCGCATGACGGTTTCTGTCGAGCCCGTGCCCGTGGAAATCCCGCCCCATCAGCCGCTCGGTCTCCTCGATCTCCCCCACGAGCCAGGGTGTGCTGTACGGATAGAGTCGCTGGGCCGCGGTGAACGCCGCTTCCGAGCGCTCGAACGTCTCGACCAACCGCCCGCCGACCGAAGGGTTGCGCTCCCACACCTCGCGGCGCAGGACGATCACGTGCTGCGGCGGGTAGCACCGCGTTTCGCGAAAGTAGCGCTGCTCCACCGGACGGAAGTCAGGGATCAGCCGTACGATCGGTCCCTGCTCGGCGTCGTATCTCGATGGCGGGAGCGGCGCGAAGAACGCGTCGAGGCGGCCCGCGAGCAGCAGATCGCTCAAGGATGATCCAGACGGCGCGAGCGTCACGTTGGAAGGCAGCGGCACGTTGACCGCAACCGCGCTCGTCGAGTCGGGGCTGCCGACGACCCACTGCACCTTTGCGGGATCCTGACCCAGGAACCGAACGAGGTGTCGGTACCAGGTCGCACCGCTCGCGGCCCAGTTGTAGATCCCGATCCGGCGGCCGTTCAGGCCCGAGGGCGTCAGCGTCGAGCCCTTCAGGGTATAGATGTCGCGCGCGGTGAAGTTGCGCAAGGGGAAGACCGGAATCGCCACGAGCGATCGGTCGCCGCGGTCCACGCGAAGCAGGTGCTGCGCCATGGACGTTTCGCCCCCGTCGACGGCCGGATCGGACGTGGCGCGGCGCAGCATCTCGTTGCGATCGCCACGGAGCCACGTCAGCTTCAGGTCCTTCGGGCGCACGTCGCCCGTCGCGACCGGCATGAACCTGATGTAGTCCGCGCAGGTCAGGGTGAGTGTCTCGCCATCTTGCGCGCGAGCGACTGGCTGACGGTCGAAAGGCGCAACCGCCAGGCAGGCCGCGGTTTCGAGGAATTGTCGCCGTGAAGAGATGTTCATCGTCAATCCTCCAGGTCGCTTCGGCATTCGGCATTCGGCATTCGGCATTGACGGCGAAGTTACCGTGTCCGCCCGTGCCGTTCCGTCATCGCCGCGAGCGCGACGGCGCGATCGTGGGCCTCCGGCACCTTCATCATTCGATCCGACGGCCAGGGAAGGCGCCAGGTCCAGTTCTGCGGGCCGGTCGTCGCCGGCACGTTGATGCGATCGCGCCAGCCGAAGAGATCCTGGATTGGCGTGATGACGTAGTCCGATCCGCTCGCGAGAATCGTGTCGAGGATGGCGTCTCGAAGCCCGGGCTCGAAGCCGCTCGACACGCTGAGCCCGCGAGACGCGAGGTCGGGAATGGCGAGAAGCGCCCGGCGCTCCTCCACGTCCGCTGCGTCCCACCACTCGGCGAGCGGCGTCGTATCGTGCGTGCCGGAGACGCCGACCGAGCGCGCCGGCCACGTCCGTGGATCGCAGAACGGCCGGCTCGTGGCCTTCCAGTCGCAGGCCCAGCGCAGCACGTGGAAGCCTGGGACGCCGAGCGACGCGAGCGACGCGCGGACGAAGTCCGGGATGCTGCCGAGATCCTCGGCGATGACCAGCGCGCCTGCGGATTGAAACGCGGCGATGATCCGCTCTCCCTGCGCGCGCTGCGCCGGCTCGTCGGTCGGCGCGAAGTACGGCTTGAAGTCGCGCGTCCGCTTCGGAGCATGGAAGGGCCCCCCTTGCAGGGGCCGCACGAACGTCCGGTAGAAGCCGACCACGTGATCGATGCGGTAGCCGTCGTAGAGCGACGCGCCCCTGCGCGCACGCTGCCGCAGCCACTCGTCTCCTCCAGCTTCGACGACGTCCCACCGGTACACCGGCAGGCCCCAGTTCTGGCCCTCTTCGCTGAACGCGTCCGGCGGGGTGCCGACCGACACGTCCAGGCAGAACTCGCCCTGGCGCGCCCACACGTCCGCGCTGTCGCCGCCCACCATGAACGGCAGATCGCCAAACAGCCCGACGCCCGCCTGATCGCGCGCGGCGTGCCACTGCTCATCGGCGATCCACTGCACGTAGCGGAAGAAGCGGATCTCATGCGCGAGCTCTCCATCGGCCGCCTCCAGCGCGGCCGCCTCCCGGTTCCGGAGCGGCTCGGGCCATTCGCTCCAGGGAAGACCGGCCGACTGTCTGATCGCGCGGAAGCGCGCGTAGTCGTCGAGCCACCACCGCTCCCGCGCGACGAAAGCGTCGAACGCGTTCGTGCGGGCGGGCGCGATCCGTCCGCCTTCGACGATCTGCTCGAACGCCGCGCGGAGCGCCTCGCGTTTGAGCGCGCGGACGGCGTCGTAGCGGATGCGCGGCGCGCGCCGAACGACATCGATCGCGTAGCGCGCGGGAGGCGAGGCAGCGCCTTCCCCGCCGATTGCCTGGAACTCCGGCACGTCGGCAAGCGAGATGTAGATCGGATCGATGGCCATCGCCGTCATCGCCGAGTACGGCGACGTCTCGCCGGACGCGACTTCGGTCACCGGCAGCAGCTGGACGAAGTCGTGCCCGGCCTCGCGCAGCCAGGCGGCGAAGCACGCCAGGTCGCCGATCTCCCCGATCCCCCAGGAGCGCTCCGATGGGATCGAGAAGAGCGGGACGAGCACGCCGGCGTGCCGGCCCTCGTGAAATCGTGAAATCCGCGAAATCCGTGGCGTCTTCATCCGCGAAACCCGTGGTTACCCGGTGGCCACGCGCGCAACCACGCGCCTCACGCCGTCCGCGAAGGCGTCCGGCGGCGGCAGCAGGCTGACGACAAGAAACGCTTCGCGGGGGAAGTCAAAGAAGTAGCCGGGATGAACGATCACGCGATCCCGCTCGAGCAAGTCCAGGGCCAGATCGTCTTCGGACCTCAGCGCTGGCACCTGGAGAATGGCGTACCAGCCACCCTCGACCGGAAGCACCCGGATTGAAGGATGGCGGGCGACCTCGCGGGCGAGCCGATCGTGGTTCGCGCGCAGCCGCTCGAGGATCCGCGCGCGAATCGCCTCCCCCGCCAGGAGCAGCGCCGGGGCGGCGAGCTGAACCGGCGTGGCGACCGGAAGGTACGTGTCGCAGATGATCTCGAGCCGGTCGCGCGCGTCCGAGACGAGCCGCGGCGGCCCCGAGAGCGCCATCCACCCGAGCTTGAGCTGCGGCAGCCCGGCAGACTTCGACAGACCGCCGAGGCTGAACGCGATCGCCGCATCCTGGTCGATGGTGCGCGCGGCATCGGCCGGCACGCCGTCTGCACCCAGAGGAAAGTCGTAGAACACCTCGTCGCCGACGATCGCGATCCCGCGTTCGGCCGAGAAGGCCGCGAGCGCGTCGAGGTCGCGGCGCCGCAGATACGAGCCGGTCGGGTTGTTCGGATTGACGACGAGGATCGCGCGCGTGCGCGGGGTCACGCCGTCGCGGACCGCGTCCAGATCAATTCCCCAGGCGCCGTGGGCGTCGAGCGCGTACGGCGCCGCGTGGACGCCGTCGAGCGGCGCCAGGAATTCGAACAGCGGATAGCTCGGCCGCGGCACGAGCACGTCGTCACCCGGATCGCAGAGCAGCTTGAACAACAGCGAGTACGCATCGCTCGTGCTCGCCGTCAGGATGACGCGGTCCGCAGGCAGCGTCAGCGCGCGCGCGACCGCTTCCCGCGCTGGCCGCAGGCCGAGCGGCGACGGCTCGTACCGCAGCCCGTCACTCGACGCGAGCCCGGCGAGCAGATCCGCTGGATACTCGATCCCGGCCGTCGTCGGGTTCGACAGCGTGAGATCGATGAGCGGCTCTCCCGCCGCGCGCAGGCGCTCGATCGTCAGATGCAGTCGATTCGGTGTACGGTCGAGGGGAACGCGCGACGAGAACATGATCTGCGTTAAGCTGCCGTCATGATTGTACTGCCGCTCGTTGTTCTGATTCTGCTGCAGGCGCCTCCCGGGCAGGAGCCGCGGCCGGCGCCGCGGCTCGAGGTGCCGTACACACAGTTCACGCTGCCGAACGGGCTGCACGTCATCCTGCACGAGGATCACAGCGTCCCGCTCGTGAGCGTCAACGTGTGGTACCACGTCGGCTCCGCGCGCGAGAAGCCGAAGCGGACCGGCTTCGCGCACC
>JBOGJB010000557.1:0-4140 GCA_050745085.1 Vicinamibacterales bacterium | reverse complement strand
GCAGCGCCGCGTCCCGCGCGTTGCGGCGACGGCTCAGCGCGCTCGATTCCGGAACGTCGAGCCCCTCCGCGTTCGCGGCGGCGGGAGCGGTCTCCGGCGGCGGCGCGGCGCCAGCCGGCTTGCGGTCGCGCGCGCGGGACGACCCTCCCTCTTTCTGCGTCGCGGGAGGGGGAGATTGCGCAGAAGCCGTCGAGCCCCCAGCAGGAGTCCCCGCGCCAGGTGGCTCGGCCGAGGGCGGCGTGGGCGCTGGCGGCGAAGTCTGCGCGGGCGGCTGCGCCGGCGCCTGCTGTCCGGCGGTGTCGGTCGCGGACGCCGCGGGGACTGCCGCAGGACGCCGCATGACGATGAAGGCAAGGCCGCTGATCGCCAGCACGAGGAGCGCGAACAGCCCCGCGGCCACGGCCAGATGCTGCTTCTGGAGAATCACCGTCGTTGATTCGGCGGCGCCCGACGTCGGCGGCCCTTTCGACTCGCCCGCCGGCGCTCCGCTGTGGCGGGCCTCGCTCGGGGCAGGCCGCTCATCTGTGCTCGCGGGGAAGCTCGTGGAGCCCGACTTCGCCGGCGGTGTCGAACCCGAACGCGGCATCTCGATGCCGACAGGCGTCGGGACAGGGATCGTCTCCGCGTACGCGGCCTCCTTCGACTCGTCGCCGGATGGCGCAAGCGATCCGCTCGGGCCGCCCTTCGACTCGTTGCTCATGCGCGCGGGGGGCTCGGGCGCCTCGAGTCGATCGTTCAGCGCAGCGGTGCGGTTGGGCGGCAGCGTCGTCTCGAGCGGTGCGGCCGGCGTCACGACCGGTACCAGCGACGCGCCGTGGCCGACGAGGGCGTCGCGGAACTCCTCGGCCGTCTGAAAGCGATCGGCTGGAGACTTGGCCAGCGCGCGCCCGAGGACGTCCTCGCACCACGGCGGCAGCTCGGCCCGGTACTGCCGCAGCGGCGTCGGGGGCTCCTTGAGCTGCTTGTGCGCCATGGCGATCGCCGTGTCGGCCTTGAACGGCAGCCTGCCGCTGAGGAGCCGGTAGAGCACCACGCCGACGGAATAGAGATCGGCGCGTGCGTCCACGTCGGTCGCCAGCACCTGCTCGGGCGCCATGTAGGCGGGCGTCCCCATCATCAGGCCGTCCGACGTCAGGTGCTCGGTCCCCAGCACGCGCGCGATCCCGAAGTCCATGATCTTGACCGAGCCGTACTCGGTGAGCATCAGGTTGGCCGGCTTCAGGTCGCGGTGCACGACCCCGACACGATGCGCGTGGCCCAGCGCGTCGAGCACCTGCGCGCCCAGGCTCGCCGCCCGCGGTGTCGGAAGCGGGCCGATGCGCTCGACGATGCGGTCGAACGTCTCGCCGCGGACGAACTCCATGACCATCAGCAGGTCATCGTCGGTGCGGAACAGCTCGTAGATGGTGGCGATGCCAGGGTGATTGAGCCGAGCGAGCGTCATCGCTTCGGCGCGGAAGCGCCGCACGACGTCACTCTCCCCCAGGTCCGGGTTCAGGACCTTGATCGCGACCTCGCGGTCGAGCGTTTCGTCGACGGCCTTGTAGACGGTACCCATGCCGCCGCGGCTAATCTTTTCGACGACACGGTACTTCCCGATCGTCCTGCCCAGCATGGGACCCCAGTGTGACCCGGAACTGTAAAGGGATGCGAAGTTTAATACAGGCGGAAGCCGGCCCGCAAAGGGTCCCGGTCGTCGACGAGGAAGGTGTGCTCCCCCGTAATCCACGCCGAGCCTTCGATCTCCGGGACGATGGCGGGAAGATCCCCGACGAGTGTGTCCTGTAGGATACGGCCGCGGAAGATCGTCGAGACGATGCTCTCGTGCGTGAAGGTGGCGCCAGGGGCCAGGAGTCCCATCGCGGCGAGCACAGCCATGACCGCCGACGTGCCGGTGCCGCACGGCGACCGATCGACTTCGGCGTCGGCAAACACGGTCACGTTCCGCAAGTCGGACCCGCCGGTGGAGGGCCCGGTGAAGATCGTGCCGTAGAGCCCGCGCAGGCCCGGTTCGAGCGGATGCTCGACTTTGACGGCCGTCTCGACCGCGTCTCTGATGGCCATGCCCACGCGCCGGAGCTCAGGGAGCCGGCGGGGATCGATCGCCAGGCCGGCCGCCTCGACGTCGGCGATAGCGTAAAACGCCCCGCCGAATGCGACGTCCACGCGCAGCTCGCGCCCCCCGAGTTGTATGGGGACGCCGGCGGCGAGGACGAACGAGGGGACGTTGGAGAAGGCTACTGTGTCGATCTTTCCGTCCTTCATGGTGGCGCGGGCGCGCACAGCCCCGGCCGGCGAGTCGAGCACGATCTCCTGCTGGCCGGGTCGAGGCATGAGCAGCGCGCGCTCCAGCGCGATCGTGACGACGGCGATGACGCCGTGGCCGCACATCGTGCTGTAGCCCTCGTTGTGCATGAAGAGGACGCCGGCATCGGATTCGAGGCGCTCCGGCTCGGTGAGGAGTGCGCCGTACATGTCGGCGTGCCCGCGCGGCTCGAGCATCAGCGCGCGCCGCAGCCGATCATGATGCTCCCGAACCCACTCCCGCTTCTCGAGCATCGTCGCTCCTTCGACGCGCGGAAAGCCTTCGACGACGAGCCGAAGCGGCTCTCCCGCGGCGTGCGCGTCTATGGTCTTTATTCTGTGAATCATCCGGCAGTTCTTAGTGCCTAGTCTTAGTGCTTAGTTCTTAGTTCTTAGTGCTTAGTATGACTGCACTCGCAACTGAAACGGATACGATTGGCGAAGCAGGAGAGGTTAGCAGTCTGTCGCGAGCGAAGTCATACTAGGCACTAAGAACTAAGCACTAAGAACTAACCATGGCCGTCGTGCTCAGCGAAGCTGACGTCAAGGCCCTCCTTCCGATGGGCGACCTGATCGACGCGATGGAGGTGGCGCTGGCGAAGTTTTCGGCAGGTGAAGTCCTGCAGCCGGTGCGGACGGTGCTGCAGGTCGGCCCGTCGAAGGCGTTCTTCGGCGTCATGCCGGCGTATCAGCCGGCGCCGGCGGCCCTGGGCGCGAAGCTGGTGACCGTCTTCGGCGGAAACGTGGCGCTCGGGCTGCCGACGCACCTTGCCACGATCGTCCTGCTCGATCCCGAAACGGGTGCGCTCGCCGCGCTGCTGGACGGCCGGTACATCACCGAGGCGCGCACGGCGGCGGTGTCGGCCGTCTCCGCGCGCCACATGGCGCGCGCGGAGACGCGGGATGGCACGACGCTGGCCGTCCTCGGGTCCGGCGTACAGGCGCGCAGCCACCTCGAAGCGCTCGCGCTCGTGCGGCGCCTCTCAGACGTCCGCGTCTGGAGTCCGACGGTTGCCAACCGCGAGCGGTTCGCGCGCGAGATGGCGCCGCACGCCTCCACGCCGATCCGCGTCGCCCAATCCGCGCGCCACGCGGTGGACGGCGCGGACGTCATCGTTCTCGCCACGGCATCACCGGTCCCGGTCGTCGAGCGCGGCTGGGTCGCGGATGGCGCGCACGTCTGCGCGGTCGGCGCGTGCCGTCCCGACATGCGCGAGATGGACGGCGCGCTCGTTGCGTCCGCCCGCCTTGTCGTCGACTCGCGTGCCGGCGCGCTCGCCGAAGCGGGAGACATTGTGCTGGCAATGAAGGAAGGACGTTTCGGCGCGGACCACATCGCCGGCGAGCTGGGGGATGTCGTCGCTGGACGGCTCTCCGGGCGGACCTCTCCGCGTGAGATCACGATCTTCAAGTCTCTCGGCATGGCGGTCGAGGACGTCGCGGCGGCGGAGCTGGCGTGGCGGCGCGCCGCCGAGCAGGGCCTTGGACGTGCCATCATTCTTTAGCTTCGCTCGCTGGTGCACTGGGTGCACCATCGTGCTTTGCGTGCACGCAAGCGCGAGTGCCCAGCCTGCGCTGGACCTCAGGAAGCGGGCGTTCGAGCTCGCCTACAACCTCGATCGTGAAGAGGCGATAGCGCTCCTCGAGACGGCGCGCGAGGCGGCGCCCGAGGATCCGGCGTCGTACCGCGCGCTGGCCGCCGTCACGTGGCTCCAGATTCTTTATCAGCGCGGGGCGGTCACCGTCGATCACTATCTCGGGGGCGTGTCGCGCGCGCGGATCGAGCTGCGCCAGCCGGACCCGGTGCTCGACACACGGTTTCGGATGAACCTCGAG
>JBOGJB010000556.1:0-4703 GCA_050745085.1 Vicinamibacterales bacterium | reverse complement strand
CTAGAACGCCGCGTGAAGGAGAGCGATCAGAAAGACGCGGACGCGGCGGTTGCCGACGCGAAGAAGACGGTCGCCGACCTGCGCGAGAAATTCAAGCCGGGCTGGGGCGGGCCACGATTCCGCATCTTCGACCTCGCCGGCCAGCTCCAGGCGTCGACGTCCGCGCCGACCGAGGCGCAACTCCGGACGATCGATCAGCTCACCCCGGAGGTGACGGCGAACGTCGAGCGGCTCAACGCGTTCGTGGGGCGGGAGCTCCCCGAGCTGGAACGGCGGCTGGCGGCGGCGGGGCTCGACCGACCCCCGCTGAAGCCGGTGGCGCCGCCGGGGAAGCGGTAGACGGCTACTTGCTATCTGTCATGGCACACCCGGTCATCGGGCCCCGCGAGCAACACGGTCCGCGCTGAAGCCCGCCGCGGCGGCAATTCTGAGGAGGACGAGGCTCAGGCCGGACGTGCGACGCCGCTCGCGCGTTCAATCGAGCCACGCTCGAGCGACCCGGCGAGCGCGTGCATCTGCTCGAGCACGTCGCGCCACTTGTCTGGATCGAACCTGCCTGGAAACGATCTGAAGATCCGCTGCTCGGCGCGCGCCTTCACGCAGCCGTCGCGGAGCGCGAGCCGAAGATCGTGGCGAGCCTTGAGCGCGAAAAGCGCCCGCTCCCCGTCGCGATCGCGCGCGTGCTCCTCGAAGTCGCCGTCGTCGAGCCTCAGGAGAACGCCGGCCTCCATCGAGACGACGAGAAAGCCCAGATCGTCCTCGCCTCCTCTCTCCAGCATGATCCTGACTTTTCGGCCCGCGAATTCGCCGACCAGGTACCCGCGGCCTAATATGTAGTTTGCGAAGCCGACGCGGATCTCAGGCCGATCCAGCAGCTTCGCGAAGTCCGCCAGGAAACCCGTGCGTTCGTCCACCTTCGAAAACCAGTACATGACGAGCACGGCCGCACCCGCGAACATGAGGAAGCAGATCATTCCCTCCTCAGGGTTCCTCTGAAGGAGACGTTGCGGCGCTCGACCTGCTGCTCTCGCACAGGGGACAGCCCTCGGCTCGCGATGCCGCCGGGTCTACGCCGCTTCATGCCGCCGTGCGACAGCGCCGGATGGACGCCGCGGCACGGCTCCTCGCGGCCGGCGCCAGCCCACGCGCGCGAGCGTCGGACGGGACGACTCCGCTCGACCTCGCATCCGGCGACCCCGACATGACGGCACTCCTGCGGCGCGGCGCTAAGAATTAACCCTCGCCCGTTGAGTTTGACAGCCGGGGCCGTTTTGGGGGATAGCTCTCGGCAGTCCTCAGTCGTGGAAGGCGCGATCGAGATTCGCCACGAGCGCGTGAAGGCGGACGGACTGGAGCTCCACGTCGCCGCGGCCGGCGAGGGGCCGCCGGTCGTTCTGCTGCACGGCTTTCCCGAGAACTGGCGGTCGTGGCGCCGCCAGTTCGACCCGCTCGTTCGCGCCGGCTTCTCGGTGTGGGCGCCGGACCTGCGCGGCTACAACCTCTCCGACAGGCCTGCGGCGCGCGACGCGTATCACCTGCGCCATCTGGTCGCCGACGTCGCCGCGATCGTTCGCGCGACCGGCCATCGCCGCGCGCACATCGGCGGCCACGACTGGGGCGGCGTCGTCGCCTGGACCTTCGCGGGCCACCATCCAGAGCTCGTGGACAAGCTGGTCATCTTCAATGCTCCTCACGCGAAGATCTACTTCGAGAAGGTGCGCCGCCCGCCGCAGATGCTCAGAAGCTGGTATGTGCTGTTCTTCCTCCTGCCGGGCCTGCCCGAGCGCGTGATGTCAGCGCGCAACTTCGCCGCCGTGCGCGACATGTTCAAACGCCAGCCCGCGCGCCGGGGCGCGTTCAGCGACTATGACATCGATCAATACGTCGAGGCGCTCTCGTTCCCCGGAGCGCTGACGGCAGGGCTGAACTACTACCGCGCGAACCTCAGGTCGGACGCAGTCGCCCTGAGCCGCTCCGCTCGGATCGCCGCCGACACGCTCGTCATCTGGGGGGCGCGCGATCCCGCGCTGTCGACCGGGTTGCTCGACGGGCTCGAGACCGTCGCACCGCGGGTCCGGGTGCACCGGATCGCGGACGCGGGACACTGGGTGCAGAACGAGGCGCCGGACGAGGTGAATCGCGCGTTGATCGACTTTCTCAAGCAACGCTGAGGGACTGGCCCTATGGCTCGTATACCTGCACGAACCGAAGCCGCCTCATCCGGGCAAGATCCTCGTCGAGCGACCAGACGAGCGCCTCCAGCTCGTTCGCCAGGGCGGCAATGAGCAGATCGCCGAAGCCGAATCGCTGACCGGATCGCGGCCGGCATGCCCTGAGATAGAATCGACCCTCCTCGGAGGTAGCCCATGAAGCCCACGATCGGCCTGACCCTGTGCCTTCTCGCAATGTCCCTTACCGGCGTTGCCGCCGAGAACTCGCCGCTTTCGCGACCGGGCATTCCTGGGTCCCTTCAGGCAGCCTCGCCGGAGCGAAGCGGAGGCGGGCCGCTCCTTGCGCAGCAGCCGGCATTGAGCGCCACCGAGATCGTGTTCGTATTCGCGGGCGATCTGTGGAGCGTGCCGCGGACGGGCGGAGCCGCCAGGCGCCTCACGACCGGCGTCGGAGTGGAGTCCAGCCCTTCGTTCTCGCCCGACGGGAAGTCGGTCGTCTTCACCGGCCAGTACGACGGCAACACCGACGTGTTCGTGATTCCCTCCGAAGGAGGCGTGCCGAGGAGGCTGACGTGGCATCCCGACGCGGACTTCGCACTCGGCTGGACCGCCGACGGGAAGAAGGTCCTCTTCTCCTCGACGCGCGACAGCTACTCGCGCATCCGCGAGCTCTTCGTCGCCGGCCTCCAGGGCGGACTGGAGGAGAAACTCCCGCTGCCCATGGGCTGGGAAGCGAGCTTCTCGCCCGACGGGCAGCAGATCGCGTATGTGCCGATGTCTCGGGCCTTCTTCGCGTGGAAACGCTACCGCGGCGGCCAGACGACGCCGGTATGGATTGCCGCGCTGTCGAACAGCCGCTTCGAGAAAGTCCCGCGCGAGAACTCGAACGACTTCTGCCCGATGTGGGTCGGCGACAAGGTGTACTTCCTCAGCGACCGCAGCGGCATCGTGACGCTCTTCTCGTACGACCTCAAGACCAAGAAAGTCGCGCAAGCGATCCCGAACAACGGCATGGACTTCAAGTCCGCCTCCGCCGGTCCCGGCGCCATCGTCATCGAACAGTTCGGGCGGATTCAGCTTTACGATCTGAAGACCGGCCAGCTCGCGCCTGTCGAGATCACGATCGCCGGCGACATGTCCGAGCTGCGCCCGAAGTTCGTGAACGTCGCGCGACGCCTGATCAACGCGCACATCTCGCCCACCGGCGCGCGCGCGCTGTTCGAGGCGCGCGGCGAGATCCTGACCGTTCCTGCCGAGAAGGGAGACACGCGCAACCTGACGGGAACGACCGCCGTCATGGAGCGCGATCCGGCGTGGTCGCCGGACGGCAAGTGGATCGCGTACTTCTCCGACGCGAGCGGCGAGTACGAACTGCACCTTCGCGACTCGATGGGGAAGGGGGAGGCGCGGAAGATCCGGCTCGAGGACAAACCGAGCTTCTACTTCAGGCCGCGCTGGTCGCCCGACAGCAAGAAGATCGCGTATCTCGATGCGCACTTGGGGACCTGGTACGTCGACATCGACCAGGCGAAGCCCGTGAAGGTGGACAAGGATCGCTACCTGAACCCGCCAGCGGAGCGCACGCCCGCATGGTCCCCCGACAGCAAGTGGTTGACCTATTCCAAGCGCCTGAAGAACTACCTGAGCGCGGTCTTCGTGTACTCGACAGTCGACGGCAAGAGCACGCAGCTCACCGACGGGCTGAGCGATGCGCGCTACCCCGTGTTCGACAAGGACGGCAGGTATCTGTACTTCACCGCCAGCACCGACTCCGGCCCCTCGCTCGAGCCGGACATCCGCAGCGCCACCCAGGCGGTGACGCGCAGCATCTACCTCGTCGTGCTCTCGAAGACCGAGCCGTCGCCGTTTGCGCCGGAGAGCGACGAGGAGAAAGGCGTCGAGAAAGCGGAAGAAGGAAAGCGGTCACCAGAAGGCCAGCCGGGCGAGGAGAAACAGGACGAGACCAAGGCCGAAAAGCCTGCGGCCGACGCGTCAACGCCCGGTGAGAAGGCGTCAACGCCCGGTGAGAAGAAGGATGAGAAGAAGGGTCCGGAAGCCAAAGGGGTCAAAGACGTCAGGATCGACCCGGAGAAGATCAACCAGCGGATCCTCGCTCTGCCGCTTCCGCCGCGTCGCTACGTCAATCTGCAGGTCGGAAAGGCGGGACATCTCTTCGCGATCGAGGCACCAGCCCCCGGCCCGGGCGTCACGCCCGGATTGACCGTCCACCGTCATGCCCTGAAGGAGCGCAAGACCGACGTGGTCGCTTCGGGCATCCGGTTCTTCGAGGTGTCCGCCAACGGCGAGAAGACGCTCACCGCCCAGCAGGATCGCTGGACGATCCAGGCGCTGCGTCCGGTGCCCACCGGTCCGGCTGCGGGCCCGCCCTCAGGACCGGGCGCGCCTGCCGCCGCGGCAGCTCCGCAGGGTGCGCCTGGCGCCGCCGCCGGCGGACCGCCGGCCATGACGCTCAACACCGAGAACATCGAAGTCCGATCGGAGCCGCGAGCGGAGTGGAAGCAGATGTACCAC
>JBOGJB010000555.1:0-4636 GCA_050745085.1 Vicinamibacterales bacterium | reverse complement strand
TGCGTGCTCTACGTCGACGACAATCGGTCGAACGCGCGGCTGCTGGAGCGCGTTCTCGCGCGACGTCCGGGCGTGCGTCTCTCCGCCGCCGCCCTGGGGGCCGACGCGCTAGCGGCCGCTCGACTCGAGCGCCCTGACCTGATCCTCCTCGACTTGCATCTGCCGGACATGCACGGCGGCGAGGTGCTCCGCGCCCTGAAGGACGACGAAACCACCAGGGACATCCCCGTCGCGATCCTCAGCGCCGATGCGACCAGCGGACGGGAGCAGCGATTGATTGACGCCGGGGCGATCGCCTATCTGACGAAACCAATGGAGATCGCGCGTGTGTTGCGGTTGGTAGACGAGGCGCTCCAGCGCCCATCGGGCGCCGAGCAGGACGCCACGTGACTCTCGCACGCTTTAAACGATCGCGTCAGGAACGGCCCGGAGCACGGCCATGATTCATGCTGTCGGGAACGACGGGCGACTGGACGGCCCGATCGCCCGCAAGTTCGCGCACGACCTGAACAACCTGCTCTCGATCATGGCGGGCTTCGCCGAAGTGTTGGCTGGCGAGCTCACGGACCCGCAGCATGTAGCGGATCTGCGCGAGTTGCAGACAGCCGTCCGCGATGCCATCGCGCTGTGCGACCGCGTCCTGCCGATACCCCGGATGGAGGAGCGGTGACCCCGGCGAAACCGCTTCTAGTGGTCGTTGACGACGAGCCAGGCATGCTCGCGCTCGTTCGGCGTGTCGCGGAAGGCGAAGGCTTCGAGGTGCTGACGTGTGGCGGGGGCCGGGAAGCGATCGAGCTGACCGCACGGCGGACCCCCGACCTGGTGCTCGTCGACCTGCGGATGCCGGACGTTGGCGGGCTCGACGTCGTGCGCGCGATGCGGCAGGTGGATCCGCATGCGCGGGTGGTGCTGATGACGGGGCATGCGAGCATCGACACCGCGGTCGAGGCGGTGAAGCTGGGCGCCGCCGACTACCTGACGAAGCCGTTCGATCGCGCCCGGCTTCTCGAAACCTTTGAGACGGCCCGCGCCGAATTGACGCGCCGCCAGCGCCTCCTCGCCGCCGAGACCGAGCTCGCGCGGCAGGTCGAGTTCTGCGGAATGGTCGGGCACAGCCCGGCGATGCAGGAGGTGTTCGACCTGATCCGGCGGCTGGCCCCACACGTGCGAACGGCGCTCATCACCGGCGAGACCGGCACCGGCAAGGAGCTGGTAGCACGCGCGCTCCACAAGTCCGGGCCTCGACGGGATCGGCGGTTCGTCACAGTCAACTGCTCGGCGGTCGTCGAGACGCTCTTCGAGTCGGAGCTGTTCGGCCACATGCGCGGCGCGTTCACCGGCGCCACCGACACCAAACCGGGCTTGTTCGAGGCCGCCGATGGCGGGACGCTGTTCCTCGACGAGGTCGGCGAGTTGCCGCTCACCGTCCAGGCGAAGCTGCTGCGCGTCCTCGAGACCGGGGAAGTGCTGCGCGTCGGCTCGCTCGATCCGCGGCGCGTCGACGCGCGGGTGATTGCGGCCACCAATCGCCATCTACCGAGCGAGGTGGCGGCCCGCCGGTTTCGGAGCGATCTTTATTACCGCCTCAACATCGCCGAGATCGCGCTGCCGCCCTTGCACGCTCGGCCCGGCGACATCCCGTTCCTGAGCGCCTCGTTTTTGCGCGACTTTTCGGCAAAGTTCGGCAAACCGGTCGCCGGCCTGACGCCAGAGGCCGAGCGATTGCTCACGGCCGCCGCGTGGCCCGGCAACGTCCGCGAGCTGCGCAATGTGCTTGAGCGCGCCAGCATGCTCGCAGAAGGCCGGCTGATTACGGAGCGTGAGCTGCTTGGCAGCATGCGTCCCGGCGCGAACTCGGCCGCTCCGGTTGCCGCGTTCCCGGCCTCCGGCATTCCGGCAGCCCAGTCTGGCCGGACCCCGCTGGCCGCCCTGGAGCGCGACTATCTGGTGCGGACGCTTGAACAGACCGGCGGGAACAAGGCGGACGCGGCCCGACAGCTCGGGTTGAGCCGCCGGGCGCTGTACCGGCGCCTTGCGCGACACGGCCTCGCCCGGCCAGATACCCGCCGGCGCGGCGCCGCAGATCCGGATCTCGAAGATGGAGTCCCCGAATGACCGACGCCCCGGCTCCAACCGTCCTCGTCGTGGAAAACGACGGCCCGATCCGCGAGTTGGCCGCCCGGTTTCTATCGGGCCAGGGTTTTAACGTGCTCATGGCCGCCAACGGCCTGGAAGCGCTGAGCCTCGGGCGGCGAATCGAGCGCATCGATCTTCTGATCAGCGACGTCGACATGCCCCACATGAGCGGTCCCGATCTCGCGCACCGCCTCACCGATCAGCATCCGGAAACGCGGGTCCTCTTCATTTCCGGCTTCGTCGAGGACATCAAGCCGCAAAGTTCGGCTCGAGCGTGGTTTCTCGCCAAACCGTTCACCTCGCAGGTCCTGCTCGAGAAGGTCGGCCAGATCCTCAGTCAGCCCTAAGCACCTAACGAGGCGTGCGCTTCACCGGTGCGCTCTCCGCACACCCGCACGCCCCTAGCGTGCGCCCACCGCTCAGCACACAAGTGTAAGTCACAGCCAGTCAATAGATTACAGCCTCTGCCGGGTGGTCCCGCCGCTTGCTCTATCAGGGGCAGGCGCTGCTCTTAAAGGAGGCAGAGATGATTCGCACGAAGGCTGTTTGGGGTTCGATAGTCGTGCTCACGGTGGTCTGGGGTTCAGCTTCGCAGGCGCAAGCGCAGGAATTGAGGGAAACGGCGAAAGCGGCGGCATCGCGCATCGTGGCAAGCGAAGGCTCCACCGGGAAGTCGAAGCTGCTGCCGGTCCTCTTCGGAAGCTACGCGGCGATTCAGGTGCTCGACGTCGTCTCGACCCGCGCGGCCCTTCAAGCCGGCGCGCAGGAATCGAACCCACTCGTTGCGCCGATGGCCGGCAACAGCACGAAGTTCTTCGCCGTCAAGGCGCTGACGACGGTGACGACGTTGGCCTACGTGAAAAGGATGGAAAAGCGGCACAAGAAGGCGGCGATCGTCACGATGTTCGTGCTCAACGGCGTCACGGCGGCTGTGGTCGCGAACAACATGAAACACGCGCGCCGGTAGATCCTGCACGCAGCGAAAGGAGAATTGAGATGATTTGGTTCTTTTCCCGCGAATCGGAGCTGGCGAAGTACGAGATCCGACGGCCGAGCGCGGGCGCGTACCAGCTGGTCGTAACTCGGTCAAACGCCGAGATGGACATGGAGACCGAAGTGGAGTCGTTCGCCGATGCTTCGCGGCTGATTGAGCGCTCGCTCGAGAAGCAGGACGAGTTCCGGCGCGAGGGCTGGCAGCCCCAACCGCTGCAGATCTTCACGGCGGTATTCGCGCGCGAGATGCTCCAGACAGCGTAATCTCGGGTTTCGACGACTGTGGGCAGGCAGACTCCGTCGCAGCCTGGTGCAGTTGGACCCGATACGCGAGCTTTGACGCTAGGATCTCCGACCTAGGTTTCTCGTCGAACGTCGCGAGCGGATTTGTCGTCGCGCACCCCAACGAATGCGGCGTGGCGGAGATTACTGTCGCGGGTCCATTCAACGAATGACACCTCGACGACGACCACGGGCCTGACCCAGCGGAGCGTCTTCATGTCCTCTTCGGTATGCCCTCGCCCCAGGACTCGTTTTGCCCTTGCTGTTCGGCAGGTTCACGAAATGGGCAGCGTCCCATCCCGAGCGGCTTGAGCCGTTTGAAGACATCGGCGCGCAGCATCGGCGTCAGCCCTGCCCTGACTCTCCCGGAATAGAACAACTGGTTTTGACCGAAATAGCCGACGAGCAGTGAATCGAAGTGGTCGCCAGTAGGCTTGTAACCGGCGACAACGAACTCCTGCCGATTCGAGAACCTGACTTTCAGCCAAGCTGCGAACGCATTCCGGGGTGTAGACCGAGGCCCGTCGTTTGGCGACGACCCCTTCGAGTCCCAGACTCCGAAGGGCTTTCTCTATGTGCTTGGGCGTTTCCGGAAGCGGCTCTGACAGCCGCACGCCCAAGTGGCCGTCGGGCGTTTCCAGCGTCGCTCGCCTTTGCTCGAGCGACCGCTTTTCACCTGGAAAGTCTATTCACTCAACGAGTCCTCGCGACTGACGCGAGCCCCAAGCAGCTTCAGGCGCTCCACGACCGCTGCGTAACCGCGCTCCACCGTCTCGAGCGGGTGGAGCTTGCTCTCCCCGTCCGCCGCCAGCGCCGCCGCGATAAGCGCCATGCCCGATCGGATATCCCGGCTGTCGAGGACGCGACCCCGCAGCTTGGTCGGCCCCGTGACGATGATGCGATGCGGATCGCAAAGGAACAGGTCCGCGCGCATGGCGCTCAGCTGCT
This sequence comes from Vicinamibacterales bacterium, assembly GCA_050745085.1. GTDB lineage: Bacteria > Acidobacteriota > Vicinamibacteria > Vicinamibacterales > 2-12-FULL-66-21 > DATAEE01. Next base: position 277 of record JBOGJB010000555.1, on the reverse strand, counting down.
CGAGCGCGAAGAGACGCAGCTCGTACATCCAGTCGTGCACAAGCGTGCGCCCTTCGGCCTGCGTGGCGAGCACGGTCACCAGGCTCACCAGGTCGGTCGGGAACCCGGGCCACAGCCCGGTCGTGATCCGCCGCACCCCGCGCAGCCGATCGGATCGCTCGACGACGAACTTCTCATCGTCGAATGCGCAGCGGACGCCCATCGGCTTGAGAACCGCCGCGACCACTTCCATGTCCTCGGCCCGCGCGCCGCGGATATCGAGATCACTGCCGGTAAT
>JBOGJB010000554.1:0-2326 GCA_050745085.1 Vicinamibacterales bacterium | reverse complement strand
ACGCTGTACTACGCGGCCAGCCTCGAATTCCTCAAAGGCAATCCGCCGAGGGCCGCCGAACTGGCCGAGCGCGCCGCCGCCCTTCGCCCCGGAGATCACCGCGCGCACAACCTCGCGGGAGCGGCCTACGGCGCGCTCGGACGCGCCGACCGCGCCCGGGAGGCGTTCCGCGCCGCGCTCCGCGCAAGCCCGGAGGACCCGGTTGCGTACGTCAATCTCGGGACCCTGGAGCTGCAGGCAGCCAACGCGGCGGCCGCGGGCGAGTACTTCACCGATGCCCTCACGCTCGATCCCGCGTCCGCGCCGGCGCGCGAGGGACTCGCGCGCGCTCTCGAGATCCTCGGTGACACGCGCCGCGCCGCGGCGGTGCGTCGAGGGACATAACTGTCAGCAGGCGTCCTTCTTCTCGGTCAATTGTCGCCCTTGCGTGACCCACTAGTCTGCTTGGTGCGGCACTATCAAAACTGCGATCCAAACTTCCGTCGTCAGGAATCCACGGGTGCGGTTGTTTTTAAGGGAAGCGGCGTCCAAGTACTTGAAGGACGCGCGGCACGACACTTGCTCCGCGTCGGTCAGGAGATTCGGGTTTATGAGCTCTCTCGTTCGCCTTCTCGGGTTCACGACGTTGACGTGCGGGTGCGTGACCGGCCGTTATCGCGAGGTCGCCACCAGCCGCGAGATCACGTACGTGGAGGAGAAGGGGGCGGCCTGCGACAACCACGGCCACCGTCGCAACCACACCGTGGGGACGGCGCGGACTGGGGCGCGACTCCCGGTCGTCCTTACCGCCAAAGCTTCTTGAGGTGTCCCGTCCCGCATACGACCGTCCGGGCGGGCCGGGCGACCGTTCGTTTTTTCCTGGGTGATTGCCTCGAGGTCCTCCGCAATTCCCTGAGAATGCCGTAGACGCCGTCATTACCTCGCCTCCTTATAATCTGGGGATCCGGTACCGCTCGTATCCCGACGCGTTGCCCCGTGCGGGCCATCTCGATTGGACAAGCACTTCCTGCAGCAGGCGGTGACGCGCATTCGGCATTCGGCATTAAAATGTGCCCATGCTGATTAGCACGCTCACGCTGATGGTCGCCATGCAGCAGCCGCCCGGGGGCGCGCCGCCGGCGCAGCCGCCTCCTCCGCCGCCACCGGCCGTCAAGGTCGGCGAGCCGGCGCCGGACTTCACGCTTAGCTACCTCGCGCCCCCAACGACCCCGGACGGCCGCCCGGAGCGCAAGGATGTGTCGCTCAGCAGCTTCAAGGGCAAGCAGAATGTCGTGCTCGCCTGGTTCCCGGCCGCGTTCTCGCCAGGTTGAACGACCGAGATGTCCCGGTACCGGGACAACGCCGGAAAGTTCACCGAGACCAACACCGCCATCCTCGGCGTGAGCGTCGACAGCACGTGGGCGAACATGGCGTTCGCCAAGCAGCTCGGCGCGGAGTTCCCCATCCTGAGCGACTCGAAGAAAGAGGTCGCGCGGAAGTACGGGATCCTCGACGAGAACTCAGGCTTTGCGCGCCGCACGACCTTCGTGATCGACACGAACGGCATCGTCCAGCACATCGATCAGGGGACGGCGGCGATGGATCCGTCGGGCGCGGTCGGCGCGTGCGCGCGCCTCAAAAAGTAGCGCGGCCCCTCAGGGCCGCTTCGGCGAAAGGGCGTAGCGCGGCTACGGAGTAAATTCCGCGTCACGCGCGCGGAATCGGCATTACGATGGTGCGTTCTCTGTAATCCTTCAGGGAGGAAGTTCATGGCAAAGCGGGTGTGCGCGATGGTCGCGGTGATCGTCGCGTTCGCGGCGCCGGTGTTCGCCCAGGCGGCGGCGTCCGGCACCGTCGAAGGCATCGTGAAAGACGCCACCGGAGGCGTGCTCCCAGGCGTCACGGTCATCGTCAAGAACATGGAGACGAACGTGGCGCGCGAGACCGTCAGCGACGAGGGCGGGCGGTATCGAGCGGCGGCGCTTCAGCCGGGTCGCTATCAGGTGCAGGCGACGCTGGCCGGCTTCGAGTCTTCGGCTGTCGAGAACGTGATCGTCCAGGTCGGACAGAACGTTCCCATCGACATCCAGATGCGCCCGGCGGGCGTGTCCGAGACGCTGACGGTCTCTGGTGAGTCGCCGGTGATCGACATCGCCCGCACCGACGTCAGCAACGTCGTCGGGCAGCAGGCGATTGCGAACCTGCCGATCAACGGCCGCCGCTGGGAGAACTTCGTCCTCCTCAGCCCGGGCGTGACCAACGACGGCAACTTCGGGCTGGTCAGCTACCGCGGCATCTCCGGCCTGTACAACAACAACACGGTCGACGGCGTCGACAACAACCAGGC
>JBOGJB010000553.1:0-3188 GCA_050745085.1 Vicinamibacterales bacterium | reverse complement strand
GCCCCTTTGCCGACGTCGAGCAGCACGACGAGCGCGGCCACCGTCTTGCTCGTCGTCCGCAGGACGTTCGCGGCGCCGACGTTGCCGCTGCCCGACGCCCGCAGATCGACGCCGCCGAAGCGGCGCGCGACGAGCAGTGCGAACGGGATCGAGCCGAGGAGATAGGCGAGTAGCAGGATCATCCGGCCAGCATCGTGCGCACGAGGGCCTCGTAGCGAGCCCCTTTCGGCGACAGATGACTACGATACAACGTCGCATGCGTCACCGTCGCGGGCGCCGGATCGATAGAGAGGCGGTTCATCGCTTCGCGGAGCGCTGACGCCTGGACCGGGCGGATCTCGCGCGCGCGGCCGAGCGTCAAGTGGGCGCGAAAGGACCGCGCCTCCGGCGGCACGCCCGCTGCGTTCAAACGGTGCTCGATCGCATCATGCGAGGCCGCCGCGCCCGCGATGCCGTCGGCGAGACCGATCCAGAGAACGCGCGGGCGGCCGGGCCCCGGAAACACCCCGGGCGCGCCGAGCGCAAGAGAAAACGGGGGGACGGAGAGCGGCGGCGTGAGCGATCCGACGAGGCGGGTGCCCTCCGCATCGCCAACCTCGCCGATGAACCGGAGGGTGACGTGCATCTGCGACGACGACGCCCACCGCACCGCGCGCGGCGCGCGCGCGACCTCGAGCGCGCGCTGCAGGGCCTCAGCCACCCGCGCGGCTTCCGCGCGCTGGGCGGCAGAGAGATCAATCGCCACGAAAAGCCGCATGTCGGTCCCGGCGTCGTAGCGTCCGGCTTTAGCCGGACTTCGGGAGCAGCAGCATTCTACGCACGGAATCCAGCGCGACCTGCGACGCCCAGGTCTTGATCTGCTGGCGGCTGCCCCGAAGCTTGTGGACGCGCACCCGTGCGGCGCCGTCCGGACCGACGACGGCGATGGCGACGGTGCCGACCGGCTTCCTCCGAGTGCCGCCGCCAGGACCAGCGACGCCAGTAATCCCGAGGCCGATGTGGGCGTGCGCGCGCTCGCGCGCGCCGGTCGCCATGGCCACCGCCACCTGCTCGCTCACGGCGCCGTGGACTTCGATGAGATCGGCAGGGACGCTCAGGACGTCGATCTTGGATGCGTTGCTGTACGAGACGATGCCGAGCTGCAGATAATCCGAACTGCCGGCAATGTCGGTGATCCGTGACGACACCAGGCCGCCCGTGCAAGACTCGGCGATCGCCAGCGTCCAGCCGCGCGCGCGCAGCAGATCCCCGACGACCTCCTCGAGCACTTTCCCATCGTCGCTGATGACGTCATCACCGAGTGCAGCGCGGACGTCGGCGGCGGCGCGTCCAAGCGCGCCGCGCGCCGCGCCGGCGTCGGCTCGGGTCGAGAGGTGCAGCTCGATCTGACCCATCGCCGCCAGGATTGTCGCCGCCACGGGCGGCCGGGCGCGCTGCCAGGTCTCGTAGTACGGCTGGAGCGCCTCCTCCGCGTGCGATTCGGTACGGCCGGTAATGCGGACGATGCGCCGATGGATCGGCGTCGCGCCGCCTGCGCCGACGGCGACCGTTCGGCACCAGGCGTCGAACATCGGCTTCAGCTCGGACGGCGGACCCGGCAGAAGCAGCACGGCGCTGTCTCCCTCCTGCAGCCAGAGCCCGGGCGCTGTACCGTGCGGGTTGTCGAGGACGCGCGCGCCGCGCGGGACGAGCGCCTGGCGCCGGTTGATCGCCGGCATCTCGAGGCCGCGCGCTGCGAACCGCCGCTCGATCACCGCGACGATTGACGGATCCTCTTCAAGCGGGAGGTCGAGCGCCGCCGCCACCGCCTCGCGTGTTACGTCGTCGTCGGTCGGCCCGAGGCCGCCGGTCAGCACGACGAGCTCGGCGCGCGACTCCGCGTGCCTGAAGGCATCCGCGACCGCCTGGTGATCGTCGCCGACTACGGTCTTGGCCACCACGTCCACGCCGATCGCGTTGAGCTGTTCGGTGAGGTACAGCGAGTTGGTGTCGATGCGCGACGGCGTGAGCAGCTCGCTGCCCACGGCCACGATCGCCGCGGAGCGCCAGGCGTAATGATGCGCCGGCGCCGTCATACAATCCAGCCGGGAACCGCCCAGCGCACGGCGCGGAGCGCGAGGTTCGCGTACACCGCCGCCATCGCATCGTCGGCCATCACGCCGAGGCCGCCGTGCAGTCGCTCGAAGCGCGCCGCCGGAAAGGGCTTGACCACGTCGAACGCACGGAACAGCACGAAGCCCAAGAGCGCGCCGCTCCAGCCGACCGGGACGAAGGCCAGTGTGATCAACATGCCGACGACCTCGTCGATGACGATCGGCCCGGGGTCGATCCCGCCGAAGTACCGCTCCGCGGTCGTGCCCGCCCACACGCCGGCCGCGAAGAGCACGACGATCGCAGCCACCTCGACGACCGGCGATCCCGTCCAGGCGACCAGCGCGTACACCACGAGCCCGGCTGCAGAGCCCACGGTGCCCGGGGCGAACGGCGTATAGCCGACATACACAAATGTCGAGAGAAAGATGGCCAGCCGGACCACGGGGGAGATTATGCCATCGCGCGATGGACGATCTGGTGATCGGGCGATGTACTAGCTCGATCTTGCGATCGGTTCTATCTGGTTAAGTGCTCGACGGCCAGATCGGACGATCACATGACCCGATCTCCCGATCACCCATCGCCAGATTCAGATCACACGGACTACCTGCGTCTCCGCCAGTCGATCGTGCAGCGCCCGGCGGTCCCGGCCGACGAAGGCGGGTACGAAGCCGAGCCCGACGGGGAGCGCCGAGGCGAGATAGGCGACGGTGCGTAGCGCCGCGAAGCCGAAGCTCACCCGACTGCGCGCGTCCGCCTCGCTGCCGGGGACGCCGACAACCTTGATTCCGGCCGCCATCTTCCCGATCGTCTGACCGCTGGCGGCGGTGAACGCCGCGACGTATCCGCCGTTCAGCAGCAGCAGGAACCCGGCGAACGGCACGAGCGGGATGCCAAGCGCGTCGGCGAGGCCCAAACCGCACAGCCGGAGCGTGAAATAGAGAACGCCAAGATCGGTGGCGAGAACGATCGCGCCGTCGATCGCCCCCGCGGCGAGGCGGCGCGGCGCGCTGGCCGGCGAGCCGTCGGAGGTCTGATCGGGTCCGCGGTCAACCGACGGCAGGCTGCCCGCGGCGTGCGGCTCGAGCCTGAGG
>JBOGJB010000552.1:0-3622 GCA_050745085.1 Vicinamibacterales bacterium | reverse complement strand
TTCGCCGACGCGTTCGCGCAGGCGATCTCGTACGCGCTGCAGTACGGCGTGCCGCTGCAGGACCTCGTCGACAAGTTCAGTCACGTCCGATTCGAGCCGTCCGGGATGACGAAGAACCCGGACGTCCGCTTCGCGAAGTCGATCGTGGACTACATCTTCCGGTGGCTCGCGTCGAAGTTCCTGTCGCCCGACGCGCAGTACCGCGCCGGGGTCAACAACCGGGAAGAGCTGACGATGTCGCCCGAGCAGCTGCCGCTCGAGGTCTTCAAGGGTGCTCAGGGTGCGAAGACCGCCTCCTTCGCGGCGATCCAGAATCAGGAAGACGCGCCGCCCTGCTCGACGTGCGGGGCGATCATGGTCAGGAGCGGCGCCTGCTACAAGTGCACGAACTGCGGGACGACGAGCGGCTGCGCGTGATCCACTGACGCTGGCGACCTGCGAGCCCGTCTTCAGCGCTGAATGCGACGCTTGGGCCCCGGAGTCCGAGCGGCGCGATCTGACGGGGATGCAGCGCTGATGCCAGATTTCGTACCTGGGCGATCCGCACACTCGCCGATCTATCGGAGTTTCCCCGCCCGGTGACGGTCCTGACATGGCAGCGAATTTGTGTCTCCATGGACGCCTGCGACCAGATCGGGGGCCACATGGAGAGGACGCGAGGCGGAACGCAAGCGGCGGGAATCGTCCTGCTTATCGCGGCGGCGCTCCTGACGGGGGAGGACGCGGCCGGCGCCAAAACGGCGAAGATGAGCTGGTACGCGGACACACGTGATCCACCGGCCCGAAACCATCCACTGCCGCTCGGCGACGGCTCGCGAACGGTGAGGCTCGCGGCCGGGTGGTCGTGCGTCATCTGGCCTCTGAAGAAGACGTCGGCGTTTGAGGGCCGGACCACGTCGTGCCGCAAGGGCACCGAGATCTTCGAGTTCTCAGTCCAGTGCGATGCCGGCCGCCCCAAGGACCACGCGCAGATCCGTTTCCGCGACGATGCCGGCGTCATCGACTTCATCGAGGTAGGATGCCGGCCGACTTCTAATCGGCGAAGGAATGCACGCGCGGGCGGAGCGACTCCCTAGGGTATGATCCTCCGCGCGCCGAATGACCAAGCGCGAGCTGCTGTCCATCATCGATCACGCCTATAACACGCAGTCCTGGCACGGCACGAATCTGCGCGGATCGATCCGCCGGGTGACGCCGGCGCTCGCCGCGTGGCGGCCGGGGCGCGATCGGCACAACATCTGGGAACTGGTCGTCCACGCGGCGTACTGGAAGTACGCGGTGTGGCGCCGACTGGTGGGTGAGAAGCGCGGGTCGTTCCCGCTGGATGGATCGAATTGGTTTGCGAGGCCGCAGGAACGCAGCGAGATAGCCTGGCGCGCGGACGTCGCGCTCCTCGATCGAACGCATGCCGCTCTCTGCGAGGCGATCGCGAAGCTCCCGGACCGACAGCTTCACGCCACGCCTCGCGGGAGCAAGGTCAGCAACTTCGGCATCATCGTCGGGATCGCCGCGCACGACCTGTATCACGCCGGTCAGATTCAACTCCTCAAGAAGCTCGCAAGACAGTAAGTGGGTGAGCACCCTGAGCCCGTAGCACCCAGGAAGAGGCGTATAATGCCGCGCCTTCGTTTGTGGAGCACACCATGAACACCACCCAGCGCAGACTTGTCCGGCGGCTCATCCTCATCGGGGTTGTCGCGTCGGCGATGGTCACGACGTTCGCCGCCCAGGTGCTGGCGGAAGCGAGGCTCGTTCGCTATCCGCACTACCACGGCGGCCGCATCGTGTTCACCTACCTCGCCGACATCTGGACGGCGGACGAGAACGGCCAGAACGTCCGGCGCATCACCGTGCACCGCGCGCGCGACGTGTATCCCCGCTTCTCGCCCGACGGCAAATGGATCGCGTTCTCCAGCGACCGGAATGGCAATCTCGACGTGTTCATCGTCCCGGTGAACGGCGGGATGCCCAAGGCGCTGACGGCGCACTCGTCGGACGACACTGTCCTGGGCTGGGCTCCCGACTCGAAGGCGATCCTGTTTGCGACGAACCGCGCGGAAGACTTCACCGGCAAGCTCTACACCGTCGGTCTCGAGGGCGGCATGCCGACGAACGTCGGCGCCGACATGGGCGTCTGGGCGGGATTCTCGCCGGACGGCTCGAAGCTCGCCATCAACCGTCACGGACAAGTGTACTGGCGCAAGTACTACCGCGGCTCCAACCAGACCGACATCACGGTCATGGACGTCGCCGCGAAGAAGTTCACCGACATCACCGACTTCAAAGGGCTCGACTCATGGCCGATGTGGGGCCGCGACGGCTTCATCTACTTCGTGAGCGATCGCGAAGGGGCCGGTCTCACGAACATCTGGCGCGTGTCGGACAAGGGCGGCGCCGCCCAGCAGGTGACGACCTTCAAGGCGGGGGACGTACGGTGGCCGTCGATCAGCGCCGACGGCAAGGTCATCATGTTCGAGCACGACTTCGGCATCTGGAAGCTCGACGTGACGGGGCGCGGCGCCTCGCCGATCAAGCTCGACATCGAGGCGGAAACGCAGGACAACACGAGCGAGGTCCGCACGTTTACCTCCGAGGTCGACGACTACGCCCTCGAGCCCTCCGGCCGGCGCATCGTCTTCTCGATTCACGGCGAGATCTTCACCGCGCCGGTCGAGGAAGGGGACCTCACGCAGGTGACCGACGGGCCCGCGCGCGACCAGAGTCCGCTGTATGCGCCCGACGGCACGCGGGTCGCGTACATCTCCGATAAGAGCGGCCGCGAGGAGATCTACCTCGCCTCGCCCGACGGCACCGGCGACCATCAGAAGATCACCGACATCGACGCGCTGAAGCTGTCGATGTCCTGGTCGCTCGACTCGAAGTCCATCGCGTTCGCATCGTCCGACGCCACCCTGAGGCGCTACGATGTCGAGACGAAGAAGACCACGACGCTCGCGACCTCGAAGTACGGCAACATCGGCGCGCCGGTGTGGTCTCCCGACGGCCAGTGGATCGCGTACACGCGTCCGGATCAGGTCCGGACCGGCGACGTCTACCTGGTCGCGTCAGCGGGAGGGGAGGAACGCCTCGTGACCTTCGATTCCTACGCCGACAGCAACCCGCGCTTCTCTCCTGACGGCCGCAAGCTGTACTTCGTCCGGAGCGACGGCTTCGGCGGCGGCGGGTTCGGCCCGTCCGGTCAGATCTACGCGATGACGCTCGCGCGCGAAGAGCGCGACCCGGATGATCCAGCCGAGCGCGAGACGGCAGCGGGCGAGGAGCAGGGGCCGGGCGAAGGACGCGCGCGCGGCGGCGCGGGCGCGGCTCCGCCGAAACCGGTCACGATCGACTTCGCCGGCCTGAAACGGCGCACGCGCCAGGTCACTCGGATGCCGTTCGGCATCTCCACCTACGCGATCGCCCCCGACAGCCGCACGATCGCGTTCGTGACGACGGAGCCGGCGGGACTCCGCACGCTGCCCGTCATCTACACCATCGAGCAGGACGGCAGGCGGCTGACGCGCGTCGCCGCGGCCACGCCAGCGCGCGGCGACGAACGTGACGACGACGTGCCGCCTGCCTTCGGCGGCGTCGGCGCCGGCTTCTCGGCGCTGACCTACGC
>JBOGJB010000551.1:0-9816 GCA_050745085.1 Vicinamibacterales bacterium | reverse complement strand
ACGAGATCGAGATGATCAAACGGATGAAGTATCCGGGCTACTTCCTGATCGTCTGGGACTTCATCCGGTACGCGCGCGAGCGCGGGATCCCGGTCGGGCCCGGCCGCGGCTCGGCTGCCGGCAGCCTCGTCGCCTACTGCCTGCGGATCACCGACGTCGATCCGCTGCAGTACGACCTCATCTTCGAGCGCTTCCTCAACCCGGAGCGCGTGTCGCTGCCCGACATCGACATCGACTTCTGCGAGCGGCGCCGCGGCGAGGTCATCGAGTACGTCACGCGCAAGTACGGCCGGGAGAACGTCGCGCAGATCATCACCTTCGGGACGATGAAAGCGCGCGCCGTCGTGCGCGACGTCGGCCGCGCCCTCGACATCCCGTTCGCGGACGTCGATCGGGTGGCGAAGCTAATCCCGCCCGCGCTCGACATGACGCTGGCCAGGGCGCTCGACGAGAACCCCGCGCTCAAGGAGCTCGAGCAGAAAGACGAGCGCGTGAAGGATCTCCTGGGGTCGGCGAAGCGGCTCGAAGGGATGACCCGTCACGCCTCGGTCCACGCCGCCGGCGTCGTCATCGCGCCGAAGCCGATCACCGAGTTTGCCCCGCTGTACAAGGGCCAGCGCGACGAAATCACGACCCAGTGGGCTATGAAGGAGATCGAGCGTATCGGCCTCCTGAAGATGGACTTCCTCGGTCTCAGCACGCTGACGCTGCTCGACGACTGCGTCCGGCACATCCAGGAGACGACCGGCGCCTCGATCGATCTGGACGCCGTGCCGCTCGACGATGCGAGAACCTATCAGCTCTTCTGCGACGGGCAGACGTGCGGCATCTTCCAGTTCGAGAGCTCGGGCATGCGCGACACGCTGCGGAAGGCGAAGCCGCAGTGCCTCGAGGATCTGATCGCGCTCAACGCACTCTACCGACCCGGGCCGCTGCGCGGCGGAGTCGTCGACGACTACATCGCGCGCAAGCACGGCCGGGTCGAAATCAAGTACGAGCTGCCCCAGCTCCAGCCGGTGCTGCAGGAGACGTACGGCGTCATCGCCTACCAGGAGCAGGTCATGCGGCTCGCGAGCGATCTCGCGGGCTTCACGATGGGAGAAGCGGACCTGCTTCGCAAGGCAATGGGGAAGAAGAATGCGGCCGTCATGCAGGCGCAGCGCGATCGGTTCGTGCAGGGCTGCAGAGCGCGAGGCGTCAGCGAGAAGAAGGCCACGAAGATCTTCGACCTGATGGAGTTCTTCGCCGGCTACGGCTTCAATAAGTCGCACTCGACGACCTACGCGCTGCTCGCGTACCAAACGGCGTACCTGAAGGCGAACTACCCGCGACACTTCATGGCGGCGCTGCTGACGATCGAGTCGCAGACGACCGACAAGCTTGCGATGTACCTGGGCGAGTGTCGCGAGCTGAACGTGCCGATGCTTCCGCCCGACATCAACGCCAGCGAGCTCCATTTCACGGTCAAGCCAGACGGCGTCCGCTTCGGCCTCGCCGCCGTCAAGAACGTCGGCGAAGGGGCGATTCTCTCGATGCTCGAGACACGCGTGGCGCTCGGCCGCATCGATTCGATCTTCACGCTCTGCGAGCAGGTCGACCTCCGGCTCGTCAACAAGCGCGTCCTCGAGAGCCTGGTCAAGGCGGGAGCGTTCGACTCGCTGTCGCCTGGCGTCAACGGCGGCGGCGCCGCGGCCATCCGGGCGCGGCTCTTCGGCGCCGTGGACCGTGCGATCGAGCACGGCAGCAAGGTGCAACGGGACCGCGAGAAAGGGCAGTCCGACCTCTTCGGCGCCGGCGGGGACCAGAGCGGCGGCGCGGGGTCGTCCACCATTCCGATGGCCGACGCCCCGGCCTGGACCGAGGCGCAGCAGCTCGCCGGCGAGAAAGACGCGCTCGGGTTCTACATGAGCGGGCATCCGATCGAGCGGTTCGCCGACGAGCTGAAGACGTTCGGCGCGCGCCGCCTCGCCGAGCTGACCGCGTCGGAAGCGGACGTCTCGGTGGGCGGGATCGTCGGCACCACGCGCGCGCTCAGGACGCGTAAGGGGGACCGCATGGCGGTCTTCGCGCTCGAGGATGTCGGCGGCAGCGTCGAGGTGGTCGTCTTTCCGGAGGCGTTCCAGAAGTTCGGTCAGCTCGTGGCGGCCGACGCGATGCTGGTCGTCCGCGGCAAGTTCGAGAAAGACGAGGAGTCGGCGCGCCTCGTGGCCTCGGAACTGCTCCCGATCGCGGCGCTGCGGGAACGGATCGCGCGCGAAGTGGCCATCCGGCTCAGCGTCCCGCCGCACGGCCGGCCCACGTTCGAGGCGCTCGCCGAGCTGCTCGCGAAGCACCGCGGCGACCGCCGCGTGTCGCTGGAGCTGGACGTCCGCGGCCAGGCCGGTCTGATCCGCGTCCTCGCCGACGTCGGGCAGATGCGCGTCCGGCCGTCCGAAAAGCTCGTGGCGGAAGTCGAGGCGCTCTGCGGCAGCGGTACGGTAACCTTGCGCTGACCCGATGCCCTCCGACCAGTTCCTCGATTTTGAAGAACCGCTGGCGGTCCTCCACAAGGAGATCGAGGCAATCGGCCTGATGCCGAAGACGGCCGAGCGGGAGCGCTCGATCGAGAGCCTGCGCCGGCGGGCGGACGAGCTTCGCGTGGAGATCTACAGGACCCTGACGCCGTGGCAGCGCGTGCTCGTCGCGCGCCACCCGAACCGCCCGAATACGCTCGACTACGTCGAGCGCCTCTTCACCGAGTTCGCCGAGCTGCACGGCGACCGCCGCTTCGCCGACGACCCCGCCATCGTCGCGGGCCTCGCGTTTTACAAGGGCCAGCCGCTCGCGGTCGTGGGGCATCAGAAGGGTCGCGACACGAAGCAGAAGATCTTCCGGAACTTCGGGTACGCGCGGCCCGAGGGATACCGCAAAGCGCTTCGCGTGATGCGCATCGCCGAGAAGTTCGATCGGCCCATCGTCACGTTCATCGACACGCCCGCCGCGTACCCCGGCCTCGAGTCCGAGGAGCGCGGCGTCGCCGAGGCGATCGCCCTCAACCTGCGCGAGATGGCGCTCATCGACGTGCCCATCATCGTCGTCGTCTGCGGCGAAGGGGGCAGCGGGGGCGCGCTCGGCATCGCGATCGGCGACCGCGTGCTCATGCAGGAGTTTGCGGTCTATAGCGTGATCCCGCCCGAGGGCTGCGCGGCGATCCTGTGGCGCGACAGCCACCGCAAGGTCGAGGCGGCGGCGGCCTTGAAAATCACCGCTCCTGACCTGCTCGCGCTCGGGATCATCGACGAGATCGTCGCGGAGCCTCCGGGCGGCGCGCACAACGATTTCGATACGGCCTGCGCGCTGGTCGACGAGGCGCTCGCCCGTGCGCTCGCCACGACGTCGATCGACAACCCGCGGTCCCGGCTCGATCGGCGCTATCAAAAGTTCCGCCAGATGGGACGCGACGGTCAGGCCTTCGTCGACCCGTCGGCGGTCACGGGAAAGCTGTCCGGGGCACGTACGAAGGTCGACTGACACATGCTGAAGTGGGATCACCAGACCTGCGATGAACCGAATGTGGCGGCGCTCGCCGACGCGATCGGCGTGAGCCCCGTCGTCGCGCGTCTGCTGTGCCAGCGCGGTCTCGGCGATCCGGCCGACGCGCAACGGTTCCTCCACCCGGCGCTCGATCAGCTCCATGATCCATTCCGGCTGACGGACCTGCCGCGCGCGGTCGAGCGGCTCGAGCGCGCGATCGCCGCCGGCGAGCGGATTGCGATCCACGGCGACTACGACGTCGACGGGATCACGTCGACGGTCATCCTTCGCCGGGCGCTCGAGCTGCTCGGCGGCCAGGTCGTGCATTTCATTCCGGAGCGGCTCAGGGACGGCTACGGTCTCCTGCCCGCCGCCATCGAGCGGCTGCACGCCGACGGCGTCCACGTCATCGTGTCGGTCGACTGCGGCATCCGGGGAATGGAGGCGGCGGCGAAGGCCCGGGAGCTCGGCGTCGATCTCATCATCACGGATCATCACGAGCCGGACGGCCGCCTGCCGGCGGCGCTCGCGGTCATCAACCCCAAGCGCGCCGATTGCGGCTACCCGGACAAGAACCTCGCGGGCGTCGGCGTCGCGCTCAAGCTCGTGCAGGCGCTCTGCGCGCGCGCCGGCAAGGATCGTTGGCTGCCGGCGTTCGTGAAGGTGGCGGCGATCGGCACGCTCGCCGACGTCGTCCCGCTCGTCGGCGAGAACCGTGTCATCGCGCGGCTCGGCCTCGACGGACTATCGAGCGGCCGGCACACGGTGGGGCTGCAGTCGCTGCTCGACTGCGCCGGACTTGGCGGGAAGCGGATCGACAGCTTCCACGTATCGTTCATGATCGCGCCGCGCGTGAACGCCGCCGGCCGGATGAGCACGCCGGACATCGCGGCGCGGCTGCTCCTGGCGTCGGACGCCTCCCTCGGGGAAGAGGCACGCGCGCTGGCCGAGCAGCTCAACACCGAGAACACCCGGCGGCAGCTCGAAGAAGCGGAGATCGTCGCGCAGGCGAAGAACGTCATCGAGAGCGACCCCGCCGTCGGCGCGCACAACGTGCTCGTGGTCGCGGGGGAGGGGTGGCATCGCGGCGTCATCGGGATCGTCGCGTCGAAGATCGTCGACACCTTCAACCGGCCCGCGATTGTCCTCTCGCTCGAGGACGGCCTCGCGCACGGCTCGTGCCGCAGCATTCCTGCCTTCAACATGCTGGCAGCGCTCGAGCACTGTCACGACCTGTTCCTGCGCTTCGGCGGGCACAAACAGGCGGCAGGCCTGACGATGGAGGCGGCGCGCGTCGAGGAGTTCCGCGCGCACATCAACGAGTACGCCGACGCCCGCCTCGATCCGGAGGACCTGATGCCGCGGCTGCGGATCGACGCGGCGCTCGGACTTCGCGCGATCAACCCGGAGGTCGTGGAGGGGCTGTCGGCGCTCGAGCCGTTCGGTCTGGGCAACCCGCGTCCGATTTTTCACGCACATCCCGTCGAGATCATCGACGGCCCCAAGGTCCTGAAGGAACGCCATCTGCGCATGACGTTCCGGCAGGACGGCCGCGTGTTCCGCGGCATCGCCTGGCGCGCCGCCGAGCGCGCCGGCTTCCTCGACGAGCACCGCGCCGGCCTCGCGCTCGCCTTCTCGCTGGATCGCGACGAGTATCAGGGCGAGACCTACGTCCAGCTCACGATGGCGGATGCGAAGCCGGCCGGCGACCTGCGATAATCGTCTCACCTCCTGATGTGGCAGAAACGCGCACGGGCCGCGCTCGCGGTCCTGATGCTCGCGGTTGCCGTCGCGGTCTTCATCGCGGTCCGCGCGCGGCGCGGGCGTGACGACGTCGCCGATCCTCCGCAGCGCAGCGACAAGACGGCCACGGTCGAAGCGGGGCGCGGGGAGTTCACGCGCACCAAAGACGGCCGCACCATCTTCACGCTGCAGTTCGAGCGCCAGCTGACCTATGCGGACGGCCGTAACGTGTTCCGCGATGTCGTGATCACATTGCCCAGCCGCAACGGCCGGACGTTCCGCGTCACGGGTCGCGAAGCGCGGCAGATACCGAGTCAGGGCACGGAGCTCGGCGCCGTCGCGCTCGACGGCGTGACGATGACCGGCGACGACGGGCTCAAGGTCGAAACCGCCGGCGCGTCGTACGACGAGACCGCGTCCCTGGTGCGGGCGCCGGGACCGGTGACGTTCAGCCGGGGGCGCGTGAGCGGGTCGGGGGTCGGCGCCACCTACGATCAGGCGCGCGACGTCCTGTCGCTGCTCGATCAAGCGAAGATCACGGTCGCGCCGGACGCCGCGGCGCAGGGCGCGATGACCGTCACCGCGGGAATGGCGGTGATGGCGCGCGTCGATCGGACGATCCGGTTCGAGCGCGCCGTCAGCGTCGCGGGTTCGCCGCAGTCGGCAACATCGGACACGGCGGTCGCGTACCTCGCGCCGGTGGAGGACGTGGTAGACCGCGTCGAGCTGGCGGGCCATGCAAGCGTCACGGGCGCGGCCGAAGGGGCCACGGCGCTGCGCGGGATGCGCGCCGACCGGATCATGCTCGACTACGGCGCGGACGGCCGCCTGCTGGAGCACGCCACACTGACCGGCTCGGCCTCCGTCGATCTCGCCGCGGGTGAGGGCACGCGCGCGCTCTCGGGCCACGCGATCGACGCCGCGCTCGGGCCTGGCGGACAGGCGGTCACTGCGCTCTCCGCGACGGGGAAGGTCACGCTGGCGCTGCCGGCCGCCGGCACTACTCCGGCACGCACGATTCAGTCGGCGACGCTCCGCGGAAGCGGGGACGCGGCCGGCATCCGCACGCTCGCGTTCGGCGGCGGTGTGACATTCAAGGAAGGAACCACGCGCACCGTCACCTCCGACGCACTCGACGTCGGGCTCGAGCCCGGCTTCGGCGCGGCGACGGACGCGCGTTTCAAGGGACGGGTGGTCTTCCGCGACGGGAGCGTGCGCGCGGAGGCACCCGAGGTGCACTACGACATCGAGCGCGGGCTGATTCACCTCTCGTCCTCGGCGAGCGGCGCCGCGCGCGTGGTCGACGAACGCGTCTCGGTGGATGCGCGCGCGATCGTGCTGACCGCCGGCTCGAAGCGGCTGCAGGCGAAGGGAGACGTGCGCAGCGTCCTGCAGCCGCAGAAGGCGGACGCGCCGGGCCGCCGCACGCCTGCGATGCTCGAGCGCGACAAACCGGTCAACGTGACTGGTGCGGAGCTGGACTACGATGGCGACGCGGGCCGCGCGACCTACGCGGGCACCGCGAGACTCTGGCAGCAAGAACGGAGCGTGCAGGGAGACACGCTGGTCCTCGACGACAAACAAGGCAACCTGTTGGTCAAGGGGAACGCGCGGTCGCGGCTGATCCTGGAAGAGAAGGATCCACCGAGGGCGCGGACGACCCCGAACGATCCGGCCACAACGGCCGCGACGAAGACCGAGACGATCGCGCGCGGCGACACGCTCACCTACGACAACGCCGCGCGCAAGGCGGTCTACGACGGCCACGCTCACTTCTCGGGGCCGCAGGGAGACGTCGCGGCGGAACGGATCGAGCTGTTTCTCGACGAGACGGGACGCATGCTCGAGCGCTCGGAGGCGTACACGAACGTCGTCGCGCGTTTCGAAGGAGGTCATCGCGCGACCGGGGCGCGTCTGACCTATGTCGCCGACGGCGAGCGCTACCTGATGACCGGTACGCCGGTCCGAATCCTCGAACAACGGACCGACGGCTGCAGCGAAACGACCGGCGCGTCTTTGACTTTCGTCAGATCGACTGATACGATCGCGGTCGTCGGGAACGAGGGAAGTCGCAGCCAGACGAAGCCGGGATCGTGCGGAGAGTTGCGCTGAATGGCGACGCTCAAGACGCACGATCTGACCAAGTCGTATGGCGGCCGCACCGTGGTGCGTGGCGTCAGTGTCGATGTGGCGTCGAGCGAAGTCGTCGGGTTGCTGGGACCGAACGGCGCGGGTAAGACGACGACGTTCTACATGGTCGTCGGGTTGACGGCGCCCGACTCGGGACGCGTGATGCTCGACGGCGCGGACGTGACCGGCGACCCGATGTACGTGCGGGCGCGGAAAGGCATCGGTTACCTCCCACAGGAGCCGTCGATTTTCCGTGGCCTGTCGGTCGAGGAGAATCTCCTGGCGATCCTGGAGACACTCGACCTCGACGCGCCGGCGCGCCGCGCGCGCCTGGGCGACTTGCTCGCGGAGCTGCACCTCACGCCGCTCGCGAAGGCGCCCGCGTACACGCTCTCGGGCGGCGAGCGCCGCCGCGTCGAGATTACCCGCGCGCTCGTCATGTCGCCGGAGTTCATCCTGCTCGACGAGCCCTTTGCCGGCATCGACCCCATCGCGGTCACCGACATCCAGAAGATCATTTTCCACTTGAAGGCGCGCGGAATCGGAGTTCTCATTACAGATCACAACGTGCGGGAGACACTGCGAATCACCGACCGGGCCTACATCGTCCACGACGGCGCGATTTTCCGGAGCGGCACGCCTGCCAGCCTCGCGGCCGATCAGGACGTGAAGCGCATTTACCTCGGCGCCGACTTCCGGCTGGACTGACGAGACCATGGCGATTCAGCAGAAGCTGCACACCAAGCTCGTTCAGAAGCTGATCCTGACGCCGTCACTCCAGCAGGCGATCAAGCTGCTGCCGATGTCGACGCTCGAGCTCGCGGAGCTCCTCAACCAGGAAATGGTCGAGAACCCGATGCTCGAGGAGGTTCCCACCGAGGAGCTCCAGCCGGCCGAGCAGCCCGCCGAAAAACCCGAGACTCCCGCGAAGACCGACAAGTCGGACGCGTGGGAAGACGCCGACTACGAGTACTTCTTCGGCGACTACCTCGACGACGGCTACCGTCCGCGCACACCGCAGGAGGTCAAGGAGCTGCCGCCGATCGAGAACACGCTCTCGTCGGCCGCCTCGCTCGCCGACCACCTCCGCTGGCAGCTCTCGATCCAGACCGACGACGACGCCACGCGCCAGATCGGCGACGCGATCATCGGCAACCTGGACGACGACGGCTACCTCGTCGCGTCGGTCGACGAGATCGCGCAGATGGGGGACTGGCCGGTCGCGGACGTCGAGCGCGCGCTGCAGCACGTCCAGACGTTCGACCCGATCGGCGTCGCGGCGCGCGACCTGCAGGAGTGCCTCACGCTGCAGCTCCGCTACCTCGGCCTCGCCGGCACGATCACCGAGCACATCGTGACCGAGCACCTGAAGCTGCTGCAGAACCACCAGGTCCCGGAGATCGCGCGGCGGCTCGGCGTCACGATCGACGAGCTGAAAGCGCACATCGAGATCATCCGAAACCTCGATCCGAAACCGGGGAGCCGCTACAACCCGAATCAGTCGCAGTACGTCATTCCGGACGTGTACGTCTCCAAGATCGAGGACCAGTACGTCGCGCACCTGAACGAAGAGGGGCTGCCGCAGCTCCGCATCAGCCCGGTGTACCGACGGCTCCTCGAGAAGGGGGGCGAGAACACCGACGAGACGCGCGCCTACGTGAAGGACAAGTTCCGCTCGGCGCTCTGGCTGATCAAGTCGGTGGACCAGCGGCAGAAGACGATCCACAAGGTCGCAACGAGCATCATCAACTTCCAGCGCGAGTTTCTCGACCACGGGATCGAGCACCTGCGCCCGCTCGTCCTGCGCGATGTCGCCAACGACATCGGCATGCATGAATCGACCGTCAGCCGCGTGGTGAACAACAAGTACATGCACACGCCGCAGGGCGTGTTCGAGCTGAAGTTCTTCTTCCACAGCGGCATCAGCAGCTCCTACGGCGACAGCGTCTCGTCGGTTACCATC
The DNA here is from genome assembly GCA_050745085.1 of Vicinamibacterales bacterium. GTDB lineage: Bacteria > Acidobacteriota > Vicinamibacteria > Vicinamibacterales > 2-12-FULL-66-21 > DATAEE01. The sequence continues at coordinate 467 of JBOGJB010000551.1, read as the reverse complement.
AAGCAGCGCATCAGGAAGATCATCGAGAACGAGGACCCGCGCAAGCCGCTCAGCGACTCCAAGATCGTGAGCATCCTCCAGAAGGAAGGGCTGATGCTCGCGCGGCGCACGATCGCGAAGTACCGCGAGGAGCTGAAGATCCCGACGTCGAACCAGCGGAAGCTGTTGTACTAGTCCGGCCGCCGCCGGACACTATGGTCCGGCTAAAGCCGGACGACACAATCGAACCCGGGCGTCCACGCCTATGCGCCTCGAACTCACCGGTCGCCACCTCGACATCACCCCGCCGCTGCGCCAGCTCATCGAGCGGAAGCTCCGCAAGATCGAGCGCCTGCTGCACGACAGCGTCGTCTCCGCCCAGGTTGTCTGCTCGATCGAGAAGTACCGCCACGTGATCGACATGACCATCCACGCGCGCGGCGACCACATGCTGCACGGCCTCGGACAGGGGACCACCTGGCCCATGG
>JBOGJB010000550.1:0-6129 GCA_050745085.1 Vicinamibacterales bacterium | reverse complement strand
CGCCTGCGCGCTGGGGTGGCCCGCCGGAGGGAAGCCCGCCGCAGGCGGGCCGCCGAGCGCGCGCGAGCGGGGGTGGCGCCCCGCGAGCTCAGAGGAAAGATGCCTAGAACAGTGGTTTCCCATCAATCTCTTTCGGCACGGTGAGCCCGAAGTACTTCAAGACCGTCGGGGCAATGTCAATGATGCGCGCCTCCGACCGGCTTATCGGCTTGGTCGAGATCAACACTCCAGCCGTCGTCTTGTAGTCGTAGCCCCCGTGGTCGCCGCTCCACTTCTTCATGTTTGCGTAGACGATCCCCTGCGGCGACCCGCCCAGCGTCGTCTGCCACGAGACGCGGTAGCCCTCCTCCATGCCGACCTGCAGATCGGCGGCGTTATGGAGGAACTCTCCGGTGTAGACGTCATCTCTCTTATAGACGGCGCGGACGATGGGGGAGCCGTCCTCCGGGTCTTTCATGGTGAGGAGCGTCGCGGACAGCTCGTCGGCGAGCTGCTGGTACTCCGCGCCGGCGCCGACGATCCCCTTCGCCTCACGGCCGCGAAGGTTGAAGTAGATCTGGCCGAGGCCCATCGCGTACGCCTTCGTGCGGCTCCAGTCCACGTTTTCCCAGAATTCGCCGCCGCCGAAGAGGTCGTCGAGCTTCTTCTCGCCCGGCGTCTGCCCCTGCAGCGCCATGTAGCCCTGCTGCACCAGCCACGTGTTGAGGTTGACCGACTTGCGCCACGAGTGGAAGCCGTGGTCCGAGACGATCAGCACGGGGATGTTCGGGTCGAGCCGCTCGAGCACTTCCGCGATGAACGTATCGCACTGGCGGTAGACGCGCTCGATCGAGTCGCCGAAGCGCGCCGCCAGCTTCGCGTCGTACATCGGATGTTTCGGGTCGGTGAGCCGCCACATCATGTGCTGCACGCGGTCGGTGGACTCGATGACGCCGACGAGCAGGTCCCACTCGCGCGAGTCGAGCCGGCTGAGAATCACCTGCGCGCGGTCCTCGAACGCGCGGTGGAGATCCTCCATGAACGTCGCTTCGTCCATCCGCCCTTCGTTGAGCGGCCACGTCGCTTCGGCCCATCCGAGCGTGCGGTACCGGCCGATCCGATCGTAGAGCTCGCCGGCGAACGACGCGGGCGACGAGATCGGGAGCGGCGGCGCATCCGGCTTCCAGTTGACCGGGGAGACGTAAAGCTGGAGCTCCGGGCCGGCGCCCATCAGGTACATCTGCGCCATGCCATGAAGCCGGACGAAGAGGTTCACGCGGAAATCGAGGTCGATCCAGCGGCTCCATTCACCCTGCTTCAGATAGACGGACTCGCCGGCGATCTCGATCGTCGCCGAGCGCTGCTCGCCCTCACGGTTCCAGCGGATCGTGAGCGGGATGCGGACATCCTCCCGGGCTTCGAGCTCGGCGATCTGCGTGCGCTCGGCGTCGGTGAGCGTCTGACCCTTCGCGCGGATCGCCTTGAGCTCCTGACGCACGATTGGGTTCGGCGGACCGACCAGCTCGGTCCGGGCGATCCCGCCGTCGAACACGAGCCGCTTGAGGATGCCGCCGAACTCGGTATTCCCTTCTTCGTATCGGCTCAGGTCGGTCGCGAAGTAATAGAAGGTTCCCATCGTCCCGCGAATGTCGGGCAGCGGCAGGCCCGCGAGCAGCTCGCCGTTCGGCACCTCCTCAGGCGGAAAGGTGACGGGGACCGTCAGGATGCTCGATCGGACGCCGGCGCCGCCGGCGGTCACCCAAAAGGACGTGCCGCCACGGATCGAGAGGATCCTCGGCTTCCGAATCGGAATCCAGTCGAAGAGGAACCTGGCCGGCTCGCGGCGCACCATGCCGAGGTCGGGGAGGTAGGTCGCCGTATCGCGGACGAGGAAGTCATAGATGTTGTGCTTGCCGGCGTTGACGCCGGTGGCGAACGACGCCCACGCGGTCGGCGACTCGGGGGAATGGGTCGTCTCGAGCGGGTAGAGGCCGCCCTGCTGGATGAGGCGCGCGATGTTCGGCAGCTTGCGCTCGGCGACGAAACGCTGGATGAGATCGGGGTCCATGCCGTCGAAGCCGAGGATGACGAGCTTCTGGCTGAAGCGGCTCTCGCCGCCGCGAGAGCTGCATGCAATGGCGCCAATGGCGCCAATCACGAGAGCGGCGAGCAGGCCAGCGACGGGCAGACGCATGATGCGCAGAACGAGCAGATTATAATCCGGCGCATGCGCGCTCTCGGCATCGATGCGGGCGCGAAGCGGATCGGCCTCGCGCTGTCCGATCCAAGCGGCACGCTCGCGAGCCCGTGGCGGACGATCCGTGCGTGCGGATCGATCGGCGCGGATACCGCCGCGATTACCGCGCTCGTCGCCGAGCTCGGCCGCGACAGCTCAGCCGAGCCGGTCTCGACTATCGTGGTGGGGCTGCCGCTGCGGCTCGACGGCTCCCCCACGGACCAGACGCCGCGCGTGCGCGCGCTCGCGGCTGCGCTCGAGGCGGCCACGGGTCTCGCGATCGCGCTTCAGGACGAGCGCCTGACGAGCCGCGAAGCGGAGAGTCGGCTGGCCATTCGCGAGAAAGACTGGCGCAGGCGTAAAGAAAAGCTGGATGCGGCGGCGGCCGCAGTGATCCTGCAGGACTATCTGGACTGGCTTGCCCAAGTACGAAGTACGACGTCCGAAGGCTGAAGTAAAGTCTAAACTTCGACCTTTGAACTTACTTCAGCGTTCGTACTTCGAGCTTCGTACTTGAGAAGGTATGCGTCGAACCGTCCTGTTACTCCTGATCCTCTTTACCTGCGGCATGGCCGCGGCGATCTATCTGGCCGGCCGTTTCGGGCGGCCGTTCAAGGGCTACGACGGGCCCGAGCAGTTCGTCGAGATCCCTCCGGGCAGTCCGGTGTCGGTCATCAGCCAGCGTCTGGTCGATGCCGGCGTCGTCAGCGATCGGCTGGCGTTCCGCTACGCGCTGTGGGTGACCGGGGAGAGCCGGCGTCTGCAGGCGGGGGAGTATCGCTTCGATCGGCCGATGCCGCCGACCGAAGTCGTCCGGAAGCTGGCGCGCGGTGACGTCTTCCTTCGGCCGATCACGTTCCCCGAAGGGCTCACCATCCGCGAGATGGCGGCGCTTTTCGAGAAGGCGGGCCTGGGGGACGCGGCGGAGTTCACGCGCGCGGCCGGCCGGAAAGATCTCGTCGCGTCTCTCGACTCACAGGCACCAGACCTCGAGGGCTACCTGTTTCCCGACACGTACACGCTGCCGCGGCGCGCGACCGCGGATCGGCTGATCGAGCTGATGGTCGCGGGCTTCGAGAAGGCGTTCGACGAGACGCTGCGGGCCGACACGGCCGCGCGCGGTCTCAGTGTTCGCGAGGCAGTCACGCTCGCATCGCTCGTCGAAGAGGAGACCGCCAAGCCGGAGGAGCGGCCACTGGTCGCCGCGGTCTACGCGAACCGGCTGAAGATGGGCATGGGACTCCAGTGCGATCCGACCGTCATCTACGCGCTGCAGCGCGCGGGCCGCTTCACGGGCAACATCCGGCGCGAGGATCTGCAGATCGACTCGCCGTACAACACGTATCGCTACGCCGGTCTGCCTCCGGGGCCGATCGCCTCACCCGGCCGCGCGTCGCTCGAGGCGGCGGTACGTCCGGCTGACGTGCCCTACATCTACTTTGTGAGCCGCAATGACGGGTCGCACGAGTTTGCGGCCACTTTACAAGAGCACAACGCGAACGTCGAGAAGTGGCAGCGACAGTACTTCAGGGAGCGCCGGCCGCAGGGTTCGTCGTCGAGTCCGAGACAATAGCCACGCGACGGCCAGTTCGGCCGGTGGGACTCTCGGATGGCTCGGAGGATCGGAGGTGCGAGCATCTGCTAGCGCTCGCCCCACTTCAATTTTTCCCGGAGAACCTCGAAGTACGTCCGCGAGGTCCCGCGCACTAGTCTGAGTGGTTTCTCGGCTCGTGACACGAGCACCGCGTCGTCTTTCTCGAGCGGCACACCGAACTGGCCGTCGAAGGTGACGACGATGTCGGACTGGCCGTTGGCGACCGGTTCGACGCGGACCTCCGCGCCGGCGGGAATGACGACGGGGCGGTTGGTGAGCATATGCGGCGCGATGGGCGTCAGCACGAGCGCGTCCACCGCCGGGTGGACGATCGGGCCGCCCGCGGCGAGGTTGTACGCGGTCGAGCCCGTTGGGCTCGCGATGATGAGGCCGTCGGCGCGCACGCGCGTCACGAACTCGTCGCCGACCGAGACCGACAACGCGATGATGCGGGAGAGCGCACCGCGCGTGATGACGATGTCGTTGAGCGCGACCCGATTGACGTGCACCGTTCCGCCGCGCGTGATGCGGCCGCGCAGCATCAGCCGCTCTTCGACCGACGCGTGTCCGTTGAGCGCCGCCTCGAGCGCGGGCGTGATGTCGGCCAGCGTCACCTCGGTCAGAAACCCGAGGCTGCCGAAGTTCACGCCGAGAATCGGCACGTCGGCCCCCGCCTGCGCGATCCGGTCCGCCATCCCGAGCAGCGTGCCGTCGCCGCCGAGGACGACGATCAGGTCGACGTCCGACGGAAGCTGGTCGCGCGATGCGGTGGGCCGGCCGGGGGGGACGCCGGCGAGCACCGCGGTGTCTGTCTCGAAGACGGTCCGGACGCCGCGCGAGTCGAGCCAGCCGGCGACCTCCGCAAGCACGCCCGACGCGGCGCGCAGATGGTGCTTGGCGACGAGACCGATCCGCTCAATGGCCACGGATCACCACGGATGGTTCCTGATGGTTCCTAACCTTTCAAGTGGAGGAAGAATTCTCTATTGCCTTCCGCGCCCTCGATCGGCGACGGGGTCATCGCGATGCGTCTCAATCCTACTCTATCGGCCGCAGCCGTCACGGCCTCGATGGTCCGCTCGCGCACGGCTGGGTCGCGCACGATCCCCCCCGAGCCGACCTCGTTGCGGCCGGCCTCGAACTGCGGCTTGACGAGCGCGACGATGTCAGCCTCAGGTTCGAGGAGTGGCGGCACGACCGGAAGGATGTGCGCGAGCGAGATGAACGAGACGTCGATCGCGACGACGCCGAAGCGGCGGGCGTCTTCGGGAAGCGCGTCCGACGTCAGCGCGCGCGCGTTCAAGCGCTCGAGCACCACCACGCGCGGGTCCTGGCGAAGCGACCAGTCGAGCTGTCCGTACCCGACGTCGAGCGCCACCACGCGCCGCGCGCCGCGCCGCAGCAGGACGTCGGTGAATCCCCCGGTCGACGCGCCGATGTCGAGGCCGAGGCGTCCCTCGACGTCGATCCCGAACGCGTCGAGCGCGTGCGCGAGCTTGACGCCTCCGCGGCCGACGTACGGGTGATCGGGTGTCTCGAGCTCGATCCGATCGCCCGGCTTGACGAGATCTCCGGCTTTCCGCGCGGGCGCGCCGTTGACGCGCACCTGACCGGCGAGGACGAGCGCCCGCGCGCGCTCGCGGCTGACCGCGAGCTGGCGCTCGACAAGAAGCTGGTCAAGACGGATCTTCAATGCCGAATGCCCAGTGCCGAATGCCGAAAGGGACTTCACTCAAGACTGTCGCTGCACGACCCACCGGGCGATGTCGGCGAGCCGCCCCGTGATGCCCGCCGCGTCGAGCGTCTTCGTCGCGCGGGAGACGCCTTCTTCAGCCATGCGGCGCGAATCGTCCAGGCCAAACAGCGCAGGATACGTTGGTTTCCCCGCCGCCGCGTCTTTGCCCGCGGTCTTGCCGAGCGCGGCGGATTTGCCCTCGACGTCCAGGATGTCGTCCACGATCTGAAACGCGAGTCCCAGCTCGTCGGCATAGCTGCCGATGGCATCGACCAGCTCGTCCGGTGCGCCGGCCATGATCGCTCCCGAAGCCGCGGCCGCCGTGATGAGCGCGCCGGTCTTCCGCGCGTGCATCGCGCTCAGCGCCTCCGCGTCGAGCTGTTGCGCCTGGCCGACCGCCTGCAGGTCCATGGCCTGTCCGCCGACCATCCCGGATAGTCCGGCCGCGCGCGCGACAATCTCTATCGCTCGAAGACGGCGCGCGGCGTCATCGGTTTCGAGTTTCGCGTTTCTGGTTTCTGGTTTGGGTGCACCACCTCGAAACGCGAAACTCGAAACTCGAGACTGATGCGCGAGGACTTCAAA
>JBOGJB010000549.1:0-7557 GCA_050745085.1 Vicinamibacterales bacterium | reverse complement strand
CTCCAGTGGAGCGCGACCGACAAGGTGCGCTGGAAGACGCCGCTCCCCGGGCCGGGCCACTCGTCGCCGATCGTCTGGGGCGACCGGATCTTTCTGACGGCGTTTCGTTCGACCGAGGGTGTCATGGGCCGGATGACGGGAGCAGTCACCGGGCTGATCGCCGCCGGGTATCGCCCCTCCGGGCAGCTCTTCGTGCTGAGCCTCGATCGGTCGAGCGGCCGGATCCTCTGGCAGCGCGACGTGAGCGCTCCCCAGATCGAGGAGATCCACAGCACGAACAGTCCCGCGTCGCCGACGCCGGTGAGCGACGGCACGCTCGTCTACTCCTACTTCGGCTCGCGCGGCGTCGTCGCGCACGACTTCAACGGCGCGCTCGTCTGGGAAAAACCGCTCGGCCCCTACCCGAACGAGTGGGGCAGCGCGAGCTCGCCCGTGCTCTACGGCGACGCGCTTGTCCTGAACGTCGACACCGACGGTGAGGACTTCCTGCTGGCGCTCGACAAACGCACCGGGAAGACCCTCTGGCAGACGCCGCGGCCGAACGCCGAGCGCGCGTGGCCGACGCCCGTCCTGTGGCGCACGCCTGACGGTGACGAGATCGTCGTCAGCGGGAGCGGGCGCGTCATCGGCTACGACGCGAAAACCGGGCGGGAGCGCTGGCGCGTCGGCGGCCTGACGCGCTGGGTGTCGCCGACGCCGGTTATCGCGCACGGCTTCCTGATCGTTGCGACGGGCGGCCCGGGCGGAAACGTCGTTCTGGCCATCCGTCCGGGAGGACGGGGCGACGTCAGCAGCACCCACGTCGCGTGGCGGATCGAGCGCGTCGCGCCGTACATCTCCTCGCCCGTCGTCGCGGGAGACTATCTCTTCACAGTGCGCGACGGCGGAATCATGGCGTGTGTGGACGCGCGAAATGGCACCCTGGTGTGGCAGCAGCGGCTCGCCGCCGGCGGCGCGTACTTCGCCAGCCCGCTCGCCGCCGATGGCAGGATCTACGTGACGAGCGAAAACGGCGTCGTCTCGGTCCTCGCAGCCGACAAACAGCGACCGGCGTTCCAGGTGCTGGCGACCAACGACATGGGCGAGCGGACACTCGCGAGTCCCGCGGTGTCGGCGGGCACGATCTTCATCCGGACAGATCTCAATCTATTTGCTATTCGGTGACAGTCTCGAGTGAAGTCCCCTTCGGCATTCGGCATTCGGCATTGACGGCCTATTGCCCCAGCTCCAGCGCGAGAATGTTCTTCCGATCGCGCAGGTACAGCTTGGTCCCGACCAGCGTGGGCACCGTCCAGGACGTCTTCGTCATGACGTCGGCGCGCGTGAGGACTGTGAGCCCTTGTGGCGAGACGGTTGCTAGACCGAGCGCACCGTCCTCGTCCAGGATGATCAGCTTGTTGTCGGCGTAAAGGAACGTCGATCGCGCAAAGCTGCGGTCGCGCCAGGCGATCTTCCCGGTCTTCACGTTGATCCCCGTGATGAACGCGGGCCCGAAGTCGCCGCTCGCGCCGTAGGCGTAGTCGCCGATCCGGATCACGGTGCCGATGTGCACGCGCATCTGGTTGGTGAAGAACAGCTCCTTCACCGTCGTTTTCCCGCCGATCTGCGAGAGCTGCAGCCCCGCCGATCCGGTGTCGTACGCCGATGAGAGGAAGAGAATGTTGCCGTCGCCCCACACGGGCGTGCTGATGTTCAGGTTCCAGGCGGTCTTGTGCGGACGACGCCAGAGGATTTCGCCGCTCGACGGGTTGAGCCCGAGGATCTCGGTCCCGCCAAAGACGACGAGTTGCTCCTGGCCATCCACCGCGATCAAGATCGGCGAGGCGGGACCGATCTCGAACGCGGGGCTCCTCCAGACGACCTTGCCGGTCGCCTGATCGAACCCCAGCACCGCGTTCGGGCCTCCCGCCGGCAGGATGACGGTCTCGCGGTACGCGATCGGACTCGGCGAGAAACCCCGTCCCGGCGACGGCGCGCCGTACTCCTTGATCAGGTTGTGCGACCAGACGACCTTCCCCGTCTGTTTGTCGAGCGCGAACAGCTCCTTCATCGTGCTCGCCGCGAACAGCCGGCTGCCGACGATGAGCGGCGTCGAGTGCGGGCCGGCGCCGTACTCGAAGTCGAGGCCGTCGGTCGGCGCGGGATAGCGGTGCTCCCAGACAGTCTTTCCGGTCGCAGCGTCGAGCGAGACGACGATTTCCTCCTGCGAGCGGCGAACCATGGACAGCAGGCCGAGCGGGCGATACATCGTGTACAGACGCGTGCCGTCGACGAGAATCGACGAGTGTCCCTCGCCGAGCGCGCGCGTCCAGAGCTGTTTGGGTCCGCCGGCCGGCCACGACGTCGCGAGACCTTTCGCGTCGCTGGTGAAGTTGCGTCGCGGCCCGCCCCATTGCGTCCATTCTCCTGCGGCGTGCAGCGTGGTGACCGAAAGCGCGAGCCCCGCGATCAACATGGATGTACGCATAGTGCTAGTAACGCCAGAGTGCCAGAGAGTTCTCATCCTTGATCAGAATGCCCTGCGCCGCCAGCGCGGGATGCGCCCAGGTCGGGCTCGACGCGACTGTGTACTTCCTGATTGCCTTGAACGCGTCGCGGCTCGCGGCGAACACGACGAGCTGCGCGTCGGTCGTGAGCGCCAGGAGGGTATCGCCCGCGCGCGCGAGCGCGGCGTTGTCGCCCTGCCGCCCGTCGGTCGTCCAGAGCAGCTTGCCCGTGCCCGCGTCCATCGCGAACAGGTGACCGCGGTTCCGCCGGCCGAGCCCGTAGAGCACGCCCGTGTGCAGAACGGGTGTGCTCAGGTAGTTCGACGGCTCCGCGGCGTGCCAGATCTGCTCCGCCTTCCAGGCGTCGCCGGTCTTCGACACGCGAAGCGCCGCGATCCCGCGATCGAGGCCGGAGTGGATGACGACGTCGCCCCGCACGATCGGGGTAACGGCGTTCTGGTCGTGCTCCGTCGTGAACGGCATCTGCCACAGCAGCGTGCCGTTGGCGGCGTTGACGCTGACGACGTGCCGCTCGGTCTGCGTGATGATCTGCCGGACGCCGCCGACCCCGGTCATCACGACCGGGGACGCGTAGCCGGGCCCGTCGCCGCGCCACGCCCACTTCACCTTCCCCGTCGCGGCGTCGAACGCCGCGAGCGCGCCGCGCCCCGGTCCGCCGACGTGCGCGACGACGTCGGCATCGATCGCGATCGGCGACATCGCCACGCCGAACAGCGGCGAGGTCTGCGGAAACTCTTTCGTGAAATCGTGACGCCAGAGGACCTTGCCCGTCGCGGCGTCGAACGCGCTCAGGACGCCGGTGATGCCGAGCGTAAAGAGGCGGCCGCGGCTCCAGAGCGGCGTGGACTTTGGCCCTTTTCCGTGTTGCACGGCGGCCGGGTTCATCGTATACGCGGCCGGGTACTTCTGCTCCCAGATCACCCTACCGTCGGCCGCCTCGAGTGCGCGGATGACCTCAACCTCGCCGTCGCGCGCGTGCTGAAACACGCGTCCCGAGACGACGATGGGCGACGAGTGGCCGATGCCGACCTCGCGCTTCCAGACCTGGGTCAGGCTGGCGGGCCACGCGGACGGGAGCTTGAACGTGTCCGCCGCGCCGTCGCGCGCCTCGCCGCGCCACTGGGGCCAGTCTTCGCTCGCGCGCGATTCCGCTCGAGCTTCGACCAGGCTCGCCGAAGCGGCCCATGAGATTACGGGCCGCGGAGGCGGCCAGTCTGCGGCGAGCGGAGCCACCAGCGTCAGACAGGCGACCGGAACAATCATCAAGCGCATGTGGACTCCAGATGTGACGCCCGTCCCGCGGGCCGGTTGCCTCTTACGGCAGCAGAGGCCGCGAGCCCACGCTCATTCGGATCTGAGCGCCTCGACCAGCGATCCTTTCGCCGCGGCCCGGGCGGCGATGACCGACGAGAGCAATCCCGAGGCGAGCACGGCGATGAGGAGCGCCGCCAGCGAGCCCGCGCGGGCGGAGCCCCCGCGGTCGTACAGCGCAGGCGCGATCGCCACGGCCGCGCAGCCGACGCCCGAGACGAGACCGAGGCAGAGCAACAGGCCGATCTCGGCGAGGATCATCAACCGCACGTCGCGCGCAGCGTAGCCGATGGCGCGCAGGAGCGCCAGCTCGCGCCGCCGCTCTAGCACGTTTCGCACGGCGATCGCCGCGAGGCCGACGGTCCCGACGAGCAGGCCGAGCCCGCCGAGCGCCTGGAAGGTCGACAAATACGTGTTCTCGACACGGTGATACGCCGCGAGTCGCTCCGCGGCGGACGCCGCGTCGAAGCCGAAGTCCGAGAGGCGCGCCTCGAGAAACCCCGCGACGCGATCCGCCTCGGACCGATCGCCGTCGACGTCAATCAGGAAGAACCGATATCCGTCCTCTTCGGGAAATGCCTGGACGAAGCGCGCTTCCGAAACGAGCAGCTCTCCCTGCAACAGGCTGTCCGACAGCGTCCCGACGATCTTGAACCGGGCCTCTCCATCATCGAACGCGATCTCATCGCCGAGCGAGGCGTGCAGCACGTATCGGAGCGACGTCGCGTCCACGATGGCGGGGATCGCTCCGGACGCTTCAGTGCGATCGAGCAGTCGCCACGGGTTGGCCCGCTCTTCCGAGGTTTCGGCGAGCGAAGCCGCGAACGTGAACCGGTTCTCCTCCGTCAGCGAGCGCGGCACGCCGACGACGCGCGGGCGCTGGGGGCGATACAGGTTCAGGCAGCTCGCGTCGTCTCCGGGTCGGAGGCGAAGACGAAAGATTGCGTGCGGGGCGCCGGCGGAGCCCGACTGATCCGCCTGCAGGTTGAGCGCGTCGCGCCCCGCAGGGCTCGACGGATCGTGGAAGATCGGCACCATCGACTCCGCGACGAGCGCAAACCCGCCGGTCCCCGAGCGGCGATCGCGCGCGCCGGCCGATTCGTCCTTCCGGAACGCCTCGATCGAGACGATGAGAAAGACCGCGGCGGCGATGAGCGCGACGGCGAGCACGCTCCGGCCGCGGCGCCAGGTCGCGTAGCGCAGGCCGAGCCGGGCGACACCCGCGGCACCGGGCTGCACGATCGCGCCGGGCTTGACGGAGGTCAGCAGCGCGCCGACGGAGGTGACGGCGGCGGCGAGGAGCAGCGCGCCGGCGAGGAAGAACGCGGCCGCATCCGGCATCGCGCCGGCCGCGCCTGCGCCGACCGTGAGGCCCGCTGCGATCGCGAGTGCCGCGGCTGCCAGCATCCGCCGCCCCGCCCCCGCTTCGGAACCGGCCGTGAAAGCCGCGCCCACGTCTCCGGCGAGCAGCGCGCGCGGCGACGCACGGCCGAGCGCCTGAAGCGTCCACCAGATGACCCCAGCCGCCAGCGCGATCCCCGCCGTCGCACCGATCGCGAGCGGCGTGACGGAGGCGTGCACCCGCAGGTCGGACGTGCCGACCGCGCCAACCCACCAGGTCCGAAGCCCCAGCATGATCAGCCACGCGTACGCGAGCCCGCCGGCCGCGCCGAGCGCGCCGCCGGCGATCGCCAGCGCCACCCCTTCGAGCAGGAACAGTCGCCGGATCTGCGCGATCGTGAAGCCGACCGCGCGCAGCGCGCCGATCTCCCGCAGCCGCTGCTCCACGCCCAGCCGGAAGAACAGCACACCAAGCAACAGCGCCGAGATGACGAGAAAGAAGCTGAAGTAGGAGAAGTACTCGCCGAAGTCGGTCGCGCCCTCCGACGCCTCGAGCGCATCGCGTCGCGCGGCGACGATAATCAGGCCCGAGCGGAGCGGATCGAGTTTGCGGCGGAGCGCGAGCTCGAACCGGCTCGCCTGCTCTGAGAGGAGCTTGACGTCCGAGTCAGCGCGCCGAGCGGTAGCGACCCGCCTCCGCTCTTCGAGCTTCGGCGAGGCCTCGCCGGAGCCTTGGCGAAGGCGGGGGCGTGGCAGGCGCCGGAGGTGGGGCCCCGGCGCGATACGGATTGACGTCAGCTGTCCGAATCGTGACCGCCAGAGCGTCTGACCGACCTCGAGCGATACGAACGCCTTCGGCGTCGCCCGGTAGTTGTCCCAATACTGCTCGTCGACGGGACGTATGCGAGACAGGTCGAGCGGAAACGGCGGATCCCATTCGGACAAGCGTCTCGACTCGGTAATGCCCGGATAGTCGGGCGCGAAGTCGCGATCGGCGGCGTTGACCGGCACGATACCCGCCACGCGGAACGACGCGGAGCGTTCTATCAGCCGGCCGCTCGGATCCCAGAGGTAGTAGTCGAGCGTCGCGGTGTCCCTGATTCTTGCGCTGAGTTGGCGGGCGGTCCACGCATTCAGCACGATCGTCGGAGGCTCCGCGGGTTCCAGCTCATCGATCGCGCTGACGAGCGAGTACGGAACCTGGAGATCGCCGATCCGAATGGCGTTCGCAAGGTACGTCAGCATCGGCTCCGCCTGCCAGCCGAACTCGCGCGCGACGTCGCCCGCCGCTCTGGCGACACTGTCACCGAGCAGACCGGCCCGGCTCTCGACGGCCATCGCGTCTCGCCCCGGCAACGGGCGGACCCGCACGCCGATGTCGGCCAGCGTCGCTCGCTGGCGAATCCGCTCCTCGAGCGAGACGAGATCCGAGCCCGAGACCAGGATCGTGTTGATCTCGCCCGGGCGCTCGAGGTCGCGCTGAAGCCGATCGAGCCGGACGACGATCGCTTTCGTGCCGCCCTGCGACGGCCGCAGCGAGAACTCCCCTGCCTCCTCTGGCGCCAGGATGGCGGCGACGCGCAGCCGGATGGTCCGGCCCACATCGTCGCGCCGCCCGTGCAGGAACTCGCCGGGGATATCCGACCGCTTCCGCGTGCGCAGAAGGACCGTGTCGTCCGGCTTCGCTCCGAGCTCCGACGCGAGCGCCGGGCTGAGGAACGCGTCCGCATGCTCCGGCGCACGACGATCCACGCCATGGAACGCGAAGAACCCGGCGTCGACGCCGTAGACGGCGACCCCTGACGCGCGCGTGCCCCCCTCCTCGCGCGTGACGGATCCGTCGGCGACGATGAGGCCTGCCGCACGGTCGGACGCCTCGGACGCGAGCGACGCGCGGACGAACCCGCTGGACCCCACGACGAAGTCGGTTCGTCCGAGCCGTTCGATCGCCAGCTCGCGCAGACTCGCGCGGACCGAGTCCCCCACGACCAGCGCGCCCGCGAGGACCGCGACCGCGCAGGCGATGCCGGCGACGACCGCGAGATTGGTCCGCCAGTAGTGGCGCGCGCCGCGGAGCGCGAGGGTGCCCAGCGTCATCCTCACCTCGCCACGAGCTTCCGATCGGCCAGCGTATAGCGCTTCGAGAATCGATCCGCGAGCGCGGCATTGTGCGTGACGACGACGAGGATCGTCCGCTCACGGGCGTGCAGATCGAGCAGCAGCGCGGCGACGGCGTCGGCCGACTGGCGATCCAGGTTGCCCGTCGGCTCGTCGCACAGCAGGAGTCGTGGCTGGCGGATAAGCGCCCGCGCGATCGCCGCGCGCTGGCGCTCGCCGCCGGACAGCTCGGCTGGCCGGTGGTCGAGCCGCTCGGATAGCCCGACGCGATCGAGCAGCA
>JBOGJB010000548.1:0-19149 GCA_050745085.1 Vicinamibacterales bacterium | reverse complement strand
TCTGCCAGTCGCTCGGCGAGTGGGGTGCGCGTTGGCTCGAGATCGCCCCCGAGAACCTCGACCCCTTTGTGGCCCTGTGGTCGATGTGCAACGCGCTCCGCCGAGACCGGCTCCCGGATCGACGCGTTGTCATCCGCTTCGACTTCACCGGCCGCCCGCGCCGTGAGCGCTACTGGCTACTCATCGAGCTCGGAGACACCGAGATCTGCAAGACGTACCCCGGCCTCGACGAGGACCTCTACATCACGGCGGAAGCCGAAGCCTTCGTCAAATGGCACGCCGGTCAGCTCACCTGGGCCCAAGCCACCCGCGAGGACCGCATCCAACTCGACGGCCCCCCGTCGCTCGTACGAGCCTTCCCAACCTGGAACGCCCGCAGCATGTTCGCCCACATCAGGCCGGTCTCCCGCTCCGCCACGAGCCCCGCAGGCTGACCATCCAACCTCACCAGCCGGCTCCCCGGCATCAAGACCGACTCACCTGGCTCACCCACAGCAAGCGCAACCAACCCCTCATCCATCACGCCCCTCCCACCACGACACCCAACAAGGCCACGAGCGGTCCGGCGAACTCCGCGCTGGAGCCGACGAAGCCCCCGCCGTTACGCTCGGTGGGTTGGTGTTGGTTGGTTACGGCGGGGTCTTCGCGGCTCAGCGCCAGATTAGATGGACTCAGGGAGAACTCAATGCGCGAGATGGCCCTGGCGATGACGGTGATGGCTGTTGCGCTCGTGCAGGCTCAATCTAAGCCACCGAAGTCGATGCCCGCGGATGTCGGGTCCTGGCGCGTTGCCTGGTTCGACATCACGACGACTGACCTGTCAAAGTCGAAGCAGTTCTACGACAAGCTCTTCGATTGGAAGTTCAACCCCGTTCAGGGAACTAATCTGGCGGTTGAAATCGTTTCGGGTGGATCGGCCATCGGAACGATTCGAGTTGCGGAGGGGCAGATCAGTCCCTTCAACGGCGTGGTCTATATTCAGGTGCTGGACATTCAGGAGAGCTGCAAGAAGGCGAAAGAACTGGGTGGAACACTCGTTCCCGGATTCCCCTTCGACCTCCCAAACGGCACGGGAGCCATCGGGCTTGTCAGTGATCCAGCCGGGCATCTCGTGGGGATGTACTCCAGGACTCCGCTCGCGCCGCAGAAGCCCGGGTCCAAGTGACCGGTTCATGATGGGCCACACGGCGCTCCATCGGGTCGTAGACCCCAGATGATTCCATGACATGGCCCGATCGCACGATCAGCCATGGCCCGATGGCTCTACGACATGATCTTGATGCAGTATTAAACGGCCTGGCGGGCGAACCGCTCGCCAGCGTCAGCTCTGGACGAGCCCATGTATACATCCGTGCTCGCGCTCTTGATCGGCGTCGTGGCAGGACTGCGCGCCATGACGGCGCCGGCGGCAGTGAGCTGGGGCGCCTGGCTCGGTTGGCTCTACGTAGCTCCTACCCCCCTTGCCTTCCTGGGCTACGCGTTCACGCCGTGGGTCCTGACGGCGTTGGCGCTCGGTGAGCTGGTGACCGATCAGCTTCCGACCACTCCCAGCCGCACGGTGCCAGTCCAGTTCGGCACGCGAATCCTCACAGGAGGCCTCTCGGGTGCAGCCATCGGAGCGGCACGCGGCGCGCTCGGCATCGGGATGGTCGGGGGCATCCTCGGCGCCGTGATCGGCACGCTTGGCGGGCGCGCGTTTCGCGCGCGGCTGGCTGCGGCGTTCGGCAAGGATCGCCCCGCGGCCTTCATCGAGGACGCGGTGGCGATCGGAGGCGCGTTACTGGCCGTGCTTCCACGGCCCTAATGTGTATGAATGTGGCACGTTCAGCCGTGCAAGCACGGCCTAGGCGCGCACGGCGCGCCTGCGAGGGAGCGGCGCGGGGCGGAGGGGCCCCCGCGAGCGACCGAGCCGGGGTGTGGGGCGGAGCCCCACTAATCATGATGGCGCTGTCGTGACCGACTTCGACGCCATCATCATCGGGGCGGGCCAGGCCGGGCCTCCTCTCGCAGGCCGCCTGACGAAGGCCGGCATGACGGTCGCGCTCGTCGAGCGCAAGTTGTTTGGCGGCACCTGCGTCAACACCGGCTGCATGCCGACCAAGACGCTCGTGGCCAGCGCGTATGCGGCGCATCTCGCACGGCGGGCCGCCGACTACGGCATCGTCCTCAATGGCGAACTCCAGATCGACATGGCCAGAGTCAAGGCGCGGGCCGACGCCGTGTCGGCCAACGCGCGCGCGGGCCTCGAGAAGTGGCTGCGGGGCATGGCTGGCTGCACCGTGTTCCAGGGACACGCGCGGTTCGAGGCGGCGAACACCATCCGTGTGGGGGAGGAACGGCTGGACGCGCCGCGCATCTTCATCAATGTCGGAGGACGCGCGCTGGTGCCCGACATGCCGGGCATCGATGACGTGCCGTACCTGACCAATACCTCCATCCTGGCGCTGGACCGCCTGCCCCGGCATCTGGTCGTGGTCGGCGGCAGTTACGTCGGCCTCGAGTTCGCACAGATGTATCGGAGGTTTGGCGCGGAGGTGACCGTCGTGGAGATGACGCCGCGCCTGATAGCCCGCGAAGACGAGGATGTCTCCGACGCAGTCAGGAGCATCTTCGAAGGCGAAGGCATATTGGTTCGCACGGGTGCCACCTGCATCAGTCTCGCGCCGCACGAGCAGGGTGTGGCGGTCTCGGTTGACTGCACCGATGGCCCGCCGGAGACGATCGGATCGCACGTGCTGCTCGCGGTCGGCCGACGTCCGAACACCCACGATCTAGGGCTCGACAGAGCAGGGGTCGCTACCGACGCTCGCGGCTATATCACCGTTGACGAAGGCCTGGCCACCAACGTCCCGGGGATCTGGGCGCTCGGCGACTGCAACGGCCGCGGCGCCTTCACGCACACCGCTTACAACGACTTCGAGATCGTGGCGTCAAATCTGCTCGACGGTGCCAAGCGGGAACTGCGAGCGCGCATCCCGGCGTATGCCCTGTACATCGATCCACCGCTCGGCCGCGTTGGAATGACCGAGGCCCAGGCGCGTGCCAGCGGTCGTCCGCTTCTGACGGCCACACGACCCATGAGCCGCGTCGGACGGGCCGTCGAGAAGGGTGAGACGCAGGGTTTCATGAAAGTCGTCTCCGATGCCGAGACGCGGAAGATTCTCGGCGCCGCGATCCTGGGTACTGGCGGCGACGAAGCGATCCACGGCGTGCTCGACATCATGAATGCCGGCGTGACGTACGATGTGTTGCAGCGCGCGGTACCCATTCACCCGACCGTCTCGGAGCTCATTCCGACCCTTCTCGGCGACATGCAGCCGAGCCGATAGCGCAACGGCCCACGGTGCGATGGCAAACCGCTACGCCCCCATAGAAGACCACGGCATCATCGGCGACCTCCACACGGTCGCGCTGGTGAGCAAGGACGGGTCGATCGACTTCCTCTGCCTCCCGTCGTTCGACTCACCTTCGGTGTTCGCGGCGCTCCTCGACGCCGATCGCGGCGGCCGCTTCCAGATCGCGCCCCAGCTGGACGACGCGGTGTACAGGCAGCTGTACCTGCCCGACACCAACGTGCTGCTCACCAGGTTCCTGTCCGACGCCGGCGTGGCCGAGGTGTCCGACTTCATGCCGGTGGAGGAGGCCGGCGTCGCGCACAATCTCGTGCGCCGCGCGAAGACGGTTCGTGGCGAAGTGCGTTTTGTGATGCGCTGCGACCCGCGCTTCGACTACGCCCGCGCCACGCACACGGTGGAACGGCGCGGCGACATGGAAATCCTGTTCGTCGGCCGCTCTGGCGCGCGCGAGCTGACGCTGCGGCTGCGCTCGTCGGTCCCGATGCAGGTCGCGGAGGGGGCCGCCGTGGCCGAGTTCACGCTCGGCGCCGACGACTCGGCGTGGTTCGTCCTCGAGGTGGCGATCGCGGACGAGCCGTCGCCCAGCGCGCGGCCCGATTACGTGAGCGACGCATTCAAGGAGACCGTGAACTTCTGGCGGCGCTGGATCGGCCGCAGCACGTACAAGAACCGCTGGCGCGAGATGGTGAACCGTTCCGCGCTCGTGCTGAAGCTGCTCACCTCCAGCGAGCACGGTTCGATTGTGGCCGCGCCAACCTTCGGGCTGCCCGAGCATATCGGCGGCGCGCGCAACTGGGACTACCGCTACTCGTGGATCCGCGACTCGTCCTTCACCCTCTACGGACTGATGCGGCTCGGCTACACGGGCGAGGCCGCGGCGTTCATGCGCTGGATGATGGCGCGCTGCCAGGAGCTGGAGCCGGACGGCTCGCTCCAGATCGTGTACGGTATCGACGGCCGCCGCGCGATCCACGAGGAGACGTTGCCCCACCTCGAGGGTTACATGGGCTCGCGTCCGGTCCGCATCGGCAACGCCGCCCACTCGCACCTCCAGCTCGACATCTACGGCGAGTTGATGGACTCGGTGTATCTGTACGACAAGTACGGCTCCCCGATCGGGTACGACGCGTGGATGAATGTGGCCCGGCTGATCGACTGGGTCTGCGAGCACTGGCGCGAGAGAGACGAGAGTATCTGGGAGGTGCGCGGCGGGCGCCAGGAGTTCCTCTTCTCGCGGGTGATGTGCTGGGTGGCGATCGACCGGGCCATGCGCCTCGCGAACAAGCGCTCGTTTCCGGCTCCGCTCTCACGCTGGTACGAAGCACGGGACACCATCTACCGCGACATTTTCGAGCGCTTCTGGGACCAGGCCCGCGGCGGCTTCGTCCAGCACCCGGGCGCGGCCACCTTCGACGCCGCGGCGCTGCTCATGCCCCTGGTGCGCTTCGTGTCGCCGACCGACCCGCGCTGGATCGCCACGCTCCGTGGCATCGAGCGGGAGCTGGTGAGCGACTCGCTCGTCTATCGCTATCGTCTCGATGAGGGTTTCTCCGACGGCCTCACCGGTCAGGAAGGCACGTTCTCGATGTGTTCCTTCTGGTACGTCGAGTGCCTGTCCCGCATGGGCGATCTCCAGAAGGCGCGGTTCTTTTTCGAGAAGATGCTCGGCTACGCGAATCACCTCGGACTGTACGGCGAGGAGCTGGGCCCGCGGGCGCAGCACCTCGGCAACTTCCCGCAGGCCTTCACGCACCTCGCGCTGATCAGCGCGGCGTACGATCTCGACCGGCGGCTCTCGGCTGCCGGACACGCGGGATGATTCGGGTTGAATCATGCCATGACGCTTCGCCTTGCCACGACGGTCTCCGCTCTCCTTCTGTTGACGACGTCAGCGTCTACTTCACCGGAATCCTGCTTGCGGACATGGTGCGGCGTGGCGAGGTCGAGCTTGCCGATTCCGTTGCGGATCTGCTTCCGCCCGACATTCGTGTTCCCGCGCGCAACGGGAAGATGATCACCCTGCTCGATCTCACGACCCACTTTTCCGGTCTGCCGCTCATGCCGACGAATCTCGCGCCTGCGAATCCCGAGAATCCCTTCGGGGATTACACCGTTAGGCAGCTGTACGAGTGTATTTCGGGTTATGACCTACAGCGTGATCCCGGTGACCGCTTCGAATACTCCAACGTCGCCGCGGCCGTGCTGGGTCATGTACTCGCGTTGCGCGCTGGAACCACGTACGCGGCGCTCGTATCAGATCGGATCTTGCGGCGATTGGGAATGAGCCACACCGCGGTCACGTTCACGCCGTGGATGAAGGATCACCTCGTCGGTGGACACGACCGCGCTGGCAATCGTGTCGCGAATTGGGATTTTCCTGCAACCGCAGGTATGGGCGGACTTCGTTCGACTATGAACGACATGTTGGCGTTCGCTGCGGCCAACCTGTCATCGGAAGACACCGACCTGACCTTGGCGATGCGCAATTCGCATCGTGGACTGCGACAGATCGGCGAGGGTGTCGAATATCCCGGCATCCCTTCTGCATTCAAGCAAGGGCGTGTTGGATTCAACTGGTTCATCTCGCGACCCGGGGAGCGCCGGATCACGTGGACCGTCGGCCTTACCGCGGGGTATTCAACGTTTCTGGGGCTGGATCTCGAGGCACGGCGCGCAGTGGTCGTCCTGACGAACACCGGCCTGAACAACGTCGATTACGTCGGTTTCCACCTGCTCGACCCTACTGTGCCGCTGTCAGCGGCCCGACCGGCCGGAGTTGTTCGATAAAATCGCGAGCCGTTTTCCAACTTGGTTCCAACTGGTTTCGCCGCCACCAATGGCGATGCTTCTGGGAAGCCGCAGCGCCGATCCGGACGAGCTCGACTCGAGACTCATGGACGTCGCAGCTCGTCGGCCGTTTGCGGGCAGCCGATCCAGATGCGTTTGATGCCGTGCACGACGCGTTCAATGCGCGGCTGTATAACTTTCTTACCAGATTGTCGAACCGCCGCGACGTCGCTGAGGATCTGCTCGAAGAGACCTGGCTGCGGCTGGTCACGCATGCCCAACACCTTAGGCCCGACACCCGCCTGGGCCCTTGGCTGTTCACGGTCGCACGCCATCTGCATGCGAGCTACCGTCGCGCCCGGCTGCTCGAGGACTCACACTCTGAGGGGCTGATAAGCCTCTGGCGGTCTGGCTCACCGGGACCATCCCCATTCGAGTCAGTAGAGGCAAGCGAGGCCCGGCAGCGAATCGCGACGGCGCTCGCCTCCCTTCCCGCCACGTACCGCGAGGCGTTGTGGCTGGTAGCCGTCGAGGGACTAAGACCGTGCGAAGCTGCTGACGTATGCGGTGCGATCGAACATCACGTTGGTGGTCGCGAGCGGGTTGATGACCTCCAGCAACCAGCCGCAAAGGTACAAGCAACTCACCGACGCCTACTTGTTGGCCCTGGCACACCGGCGCAAGGGTGTATTAGCGACGTTTGACCGTGGGCTGCGTACGATTGCCGGCGATTCATTCGCAGACGCCCTCGAAATCGTCCCAACGCGCTACTAGTGTCGCAGCAAAGTTGCACCGGCCTCCGGGTATTCGACACGCGAAGGTAGCGGCGGATGCGCCCCTCGGCCGCCAGCATCTTCACGGCGGGCGAGTCGGCGCCGGCGGGCTCGACGATTCATACGGCACGAGCTTCGCCCGCGGTATCATCCGCTCGTGCCATCGCCACAGCAGCTCAACCGCTTTCGCCGTCTCCCGCGCGTCGCCGACGACATCTGGCAGGGGGGCATCGTCTCGCTGCCCACGTGGATCGATCGTCCGGGCGGCACGCCCTACCGTCCGCTGGGCGGCTTCTGGATCAGCCTCAAGAGCGGATGTGTCAACCTGGGGATACCCGACGATCAATCAGCCACCGAGACGCTCGCCATCGATACGCTCCTCGAGCTCGGCCTGAAGCCGAAGCTCGCCGGCTGCCGCCCCGGCCGTATCGAAGTTGTCGACGAGCAGACCGCCAGCGAGATCCGGACCGCCCTCGCCGATCCCGACGTCCCCGTTGTCGTTCGACCCCATCTGCCGGCGGTCACGGCCGCTCTCGAGGACCTGGCCGCCTCTGTGGGTGACGCACGGCCGGACGCGCTGTCCACGCCCGGTGTGACGGTCGAGGCCCTGCGCGGCTTCGCGGCCGCCGCCGCGCGCTTCTATCGGGCCGCGCCCTGGCGCCACCTGACCAACGACGATCTGATCCGCGTCGAGGCGCCTGCGGCAGGCAAGGGACTGGCCCTGGCCGTGGTGATGGGCGGAGGCAGCGACATCTTCGGCTTGTCCTTTCTCTCCTCAGTCGAGCAATTCGAGTTGATCGCGGCGGGCGCGCCGCCGGAGGAAGCGGCGCCGCTCGGCGCCTGGGCGGTCTACTTCGACGCGGCCTGGGAGATTCCTGCCGTCGATCTGATGCTCTGGGAGCGCGAGCGGCTGCCGCTCGCCGGCGATCAAGCGTATCCATTCGCAGTCCGCATCGATGCTGACGGCGGCGTGCACCGGCCGGACGCCGGGCTGTTCGCGTA
Source organism: Vicinamibacterales bacterium (assembly GCA_050745085.1). GTDB lineage: Bacteria > Acidobacteriota > Vicinamibacteria > Vicinamibacterales > 2-12-FULL-66-21 > DATAEE01. Next base: position 11,231 of record JBOGJB010000548.1, on the reverse strand, counting down.
CTTCGAAGGGCTGCTCGCCGCGCTCGCCGACACGAGCGAGGACGAGATGGACCGCGGACGCTGGACCAGACGCGTCACGACGGCTCAAGGCGAGAAATCGTTCACCCTGGCGCTGCCCGATCTCGTCGGCGAATCAGGCCGGCGAAAGCCGCGCCGGCCGATAGACGCGCCCGATCCGCGGGTGCTCGAGCGCTTCAACATCGAGATCGAGCGGACGTTCGCCTCGCGCGAGTTCGAGAGCCTCGATGAGGCGAACACGGCGCTGGAGCGCTTCAGCGGCGTCTCCGTCGACGAGCTGCCGTCGACGGCGACCACGCCGCTGGAGCGCGCGCAGGATCTGATGTACCAGGCCTTCGATGCGCGAGGGCGGCGCCAGCTTCAGCTCGTCCGCCAGGCGCTGGCCACGTCCCCGGACTGCACGGATGCGTATGTGTTGCTCGCCGAGCGCGCCGCCGATCTCGAGGAGACTCGCCGCATGTACGCCGACGGGGTCGCCGCCGGAGAGCGCACGATCCCCGCCGCCTGGTTCGAGGATCCCGAAGAAGGCGTCTTCTGGGGGCGCACGAGCACCCGGCCGTACATGCGCGCTCGCGAAGGACTCGCGGCCACGCTCGCCGCGCTCGGGCGTCCCGATGACGCCATCGCGCATTACGAGGCGCTCCTCCGGCTGAACCCGAACGACAACCAGGGCGTCCGCTTCGAGCTGCTCCGGCTGCTCGTCGAGGCCGAACGCGGCGACGCGATCATCGCTCTTCTCAGTCGGTATCCGGACGAGGATAGTCCCGTGTGGGAGTTCACAGCCGCGTTCTATCTGTGGCGCCACGGCGATGAAAGGCACGCGCGGTCGAGAGTGCGGCGCGGCCTGCGGCGGAACCGACATGCGGCCGCTTATCTGCTGGGCCGGCGGGAAGACGACGGCCGGCCGATTCCGGCATACCGACTGGGGAGCCACGAAGAGGCCATCGCGGGTGCCCGCGCCGTCGGGGACCTGTGGCGGCGGACGCCGGAAGCGGCGAGCTGGCTGCGGCGCATCGCGTCGGTGGCGAGATAGACAGATGACGTCCCCTCGCCGCCGACGGGGCATCGCGGCAGACCTCGGTGAGCAGCGCGGTCAGGTCGTGGTCGGACACCGCGCGATTGTACGACAGCCGCCGCCCTCCGGCGGGCGTCACGCCCGCGAACGGCGTTTCCGGCCCTCCAGGTGTGTGATCCGTCCTTCGTGATCGTCCACGCGCCTCTCGAGCCGGGCGTGGTCGGCCGCGTGCTGACTCCGAGACTCGGCGAACGCAGTCGACAAGGCTGCCACACCGTCGGCGACCTTGTGAATGTCGTCCCGCAGGCTCTCGAAGAGCGTCGAGGTATGCTGCTTGACCTCAGCGATGACCCGGTCGAAGCGCCGTCCACCTGCTCGAAGCGCCGGTCCACCTGCTCGAAGCGCTTGTCCACCTGCTCGAAGCGGGCGTCCATGTGGGCCTTCAGCTGACTGACGGTCATCTCCGGCACTTGCGGGTCGTCCTCACCAGGCATCCTACCATCGTCCATTCGAGCAGCTCACGCGAGCGGCGTGCCGGAGATCGATTCTCGAAATAATCTGGGGATTCTGAGGCGGGCATCGAGCCCGTGTGCAAGAACTGCGTACTGTGCAGCCGCATAGGTACGAAGTTTCTGACAGGGCGTTCTCGGGTTGTGGCCCTAACCGTGTAGACGATGGCCATTGTTCGTCGCATCGGATGAGAGGAGACCGACCATGCGCAGCGATCCACGTGGGCCGGTTCAAGCGACGCTCGGCCGGCGCTGAAAGGACGCACGCCGCGCCAAGCCGCGCGCTCCAGATCCGCACGCGTGCGCGAGACGATCGCCGAGCTGGTGAAAGGCATCGAACAGCAGGCAGAGCGGGAGCGGCGCGACAAAGGGACGTCATTCGATCCGGCCTGGATATGGTCCGAGCTGGGCCTGCCACGTCCGTGAGGGTGGCTCCAGCCGATGGGCTCGCGCTGCCCCGCGGCGCCGTTCATTGCTACCATACGGGAATGGCTCTCGACGAACGCGCCTTTTTCACGGAAAGACCGGAAACCCGACCCGGACGGTATCAATGCCCCAAGTGCAAGCGGACCGGCGAATATAGCATTCGGTGGGTACGGCGCTCGAGGAAGGACAGGCTCCCGGCCGGCGCCGGCGAGGGCGACCGGGCCAAGTTCGCCAAGCTGCGCGACCACCTGCTTCGCCTCGACGACGAGGTCACGTGCAAGACCTGCGGCAAGAGATTCGAGATCCCGTCGCAGCACTCGCTGATGTTCGTGGACCAGCTCGCAGGCTTGCCCAACGACGAAGAGCTCGAACGAGAGATCGACGCCGCGTCGGGAGAGCCGGAGCCTGCGCCTGACAGCAAGCCGGCGTTGCCGGCGCGGTTCACGCGCAAGCCGAGCGGTTGGAAGTAGGAGAAATCCACAAGTAGACCCTTTGGGTACTTGAGCTTTAGGAGCGCTGCGGACGGCGTTTCCTGCTCTCGAGTCGTGAGATCCGCGCTTCGTGATCATCCAGGCGCCCTTCGCAGAGGGTGCGATCGGCCCCGATCTCCCGCTGAAATGCCGCGAATGCGTTCGTTTGAGCCGCGACGCCGTCGGCAACTTTGTGGATGTTGTCCTGCAGGCTCTCGAAGAGGGCGGACGTGTGCGCCTTGAGCTCGTCGAAACGCTTGTCAATCTGCTCGAAGCGGGTATACACCTCCACGAAGCGGGCATCCACGTGCGTCTTGAACTGGCCGACCGTCATCTCCGGCACGTTCCCGTCGTCCTCGCCCGGCATCTTACCATCGTCCATAGCGGTCACCCGTGCGAGCATCGTGCCGGGAGATCGATTCCATAAATTCCTCGGATTCTGAAGCTTGCATAGAAAAGAGGGTGCAAAGAACTGTGTACTGCGCATGGGACCACCAGCACGTGGCAACCTGTGCGGGCCATCGAGGAATGCTGCGATACTTAACCGGTGTCCAGGCCAGTGGGATCAATTCTGAGAATCCGCCGGGCCGTCCCCGAAGACGCCGCCGGAATCGTTTCCACGCTCGATGTCGTCGCTACGGAGCGGATCCATTCCGCCATCGATCGCGTCTGGACAGTCGAGGAGGAACGGCGCTACCTGGAGTCGCTCTCGCCGCGCGAGGCGATTCACGTGGCCGTCGATGACACGCGAGGAATCGTTGGTCTTCAGATTCTCGACCTATGGTCCTTGGTCCTCAGCTCAATGGCCCATGTTGGTCAAGTCGGCACCTTCCTTCTGCCAGATTGGAGGAGGCGAGGCGTTGGTCGTCAGCTGTGGAACGTCACCGTAGCCTTCGCCCGTGACGCCGGAGCCACTCTGGGAATTCGGAGCCCCCCGCAAGCTAGTGACGGGCCACTAGACGTAGCGGAACCAGTAATTCCGGCAAGAGCCGGCCGCCCTCCTCCACGTTCCTTAAGGTCGTACGTTATCCGGCCTCAAGATGTCACCGAACCGCCGCGTGCCTCGAGTATCGTGATTTCGGCGGTCAGCATCGCACCGGCGGGAATGACGCCCGGAATGTGGAGAAGAAAATGCATCTCGTCCGCGCGGCCTGCGGCGGGTGGCCGTGTCGCTCTCGCGCGGCGGCAGCGAGGATGGCGATCTGCATGTGTTCGACGTCGAGACCGGACGGCAAGTCGGCGAGGTGATCCCGCACGTGCAGTACCCCACCGCGGGTGGGAGTGCGGCCTGGACGGAGGATGGCACTGCCGTCTGGTACACGCGGTTTCCGGGCCCCGAGCGGCCCGACGCCGATCGGCACTTCTACCAGACTGTCTGGTTCCACCGGCTCGGGACCGACGTCTCTACGGACCGCCCCGTCCTCGCTGACGGACTGCCGCGTGTGGCAGAGATCCAATTGGACTATTCTCCGTCGGCTCGCGCGCTGCTTGTGACAGTCGCCAACGGCGATGGCGGCCAGTTCGCGCACTACGCCGTGGACAGCTCCGGCGTCGTGCACCAGATCACGCGCTTCGACGACGTCGTAAGGCTCCGGATTTTACTGCGCCGGCGGTTCTTGCCGACGGCACGATAATCGACAACTACACGTTGTCCGAGCGGACGCAGGGCCAGTACGTCGCGCTGTTTTTCTATCCGCACGATTTCACGTTTGTCTGCCCGTCGGAGCTCATCGCGTTCAATCGTCGCAGTGCCGAGTTCGGCAGGCGCAATGTGCAACTGGTCGGTGTGTCGACGGATTCTCATCATACGCACCACGCCTGGCGGAGTACGGCGATCGAAAGCGGCGGCATCGGGTCTGACGAATATCCGCTGATAGCCGACATGACGCATGCCATCGCCAAAGCGTACGACGTCGAGACGCCGGAAGGCGCAGCGGCCTTGCGCGGATCCTTCCTGATCGACAGGAGCGGCATGGTTCGTCATCCGATCGTCAACGATCTGCCACTGGGCCGCGACGTGGACGAGATGCTCCGCATCGTCGATGCCCTGCAGTTCCACGAAGAACACGGCGAGGTCTGCCCCGCCGGCTGGCAACAAGGCAAGCGCGCCATGAAAGAGACGTACGAACGCGTGGCCAGCTATCTGGCCGCAGAAGCCGCACGCCTCTAAGGGCCGTCAGAATCGAACTTATGTTCGCGGTACTGTCCGCCTGTGGGATCCCACTGCGCCACCGCCGAACACCCGCGCAATGCCCCGACTCTGTGTGGAGCCGAAACACGCGCATTTCACTGTCGCCGAAAGCGCGGACGTGCTGGCACGATCGTGGCTGTCGAGGCGGGACCAGACGGCCGCCAGTACTGCACACGCTTTTGGGTAGAGCCCCGGCAGCCGGCAGCCATGCTGGAGAGGAGACGCGATGGACAAGCTTCACCAGGATCTCCGGTACGCCGTCCGATCGCTCCTCCGGCATAAGGGCTTCACAGCCGTCACCATCGCGACGCTCGCCCTCGGCATCGGCGCCAACACCGCCATCTTCACCATCGTCAACGGCCTCCTGCTCCGGCCGCTCGCCGTAGCCGATCCCGAGCGCCTGGTCGTCTTCAGCCGGACCGAGGACATGCGGCCGGCCTCCTACCCCGACTACCTTGATTTCCGCGACCGCAACAGCGTGTTCACCGGCCTCGCCGCCTCGAGCGTCACGGCGCTGGCGCTCGGCGCGGCGGGTGAGAGCCGCGTCGTTGTGGCGGAGCTGGTCTCGGGCAACTACTTCCAGGTGATGGGCGTCCAGCCGCATCGCGGCCGCCTGATTCTGCCCGGCGACGATCGCGCGCCCGGCGAGGGCGCCATCGCGGTCGTCAGCCACGCGGCCTGGGGACGGCTGTTCGGCAGCCGCCCGGACGTGGTCGGCCTGTCGATCACGATCAATGGCTTGCCGTTCACCATCGCCGGTGTCGCGCCGGAAGGGTTCATCGGTGCGTATCCGCCCGCGTCGGTCGACATGTGGACGCCGATCACGATGGCACCCCGGCTACGACGGGGTCGCGGCGAGGATATTCTCCGCGCGCGCAGCGACGGGTGGATCGCGGTGATCGGACGTCTGCGAGGCGATATTGCCCTCGGCGAGGCGCAGACAGCAACGCGTCTGCTGGATCGGCAAATTCAGCAGGCGCATCCGGAGACGGATCGGCGGCGCGCGACCGCGAACGCGCCGTGGGGCGGCGGCGAGATCACGGTGCTGCGTCTGCGAGCGTTCTACATGCCGGGAGTGCGACAGGTGCTCGGCACGGTCACGGCGCTCGTGATGGCTGTCGTCCTTCTCGTGCTGCTCATCGCGTGCGCGAACGTGGCCAATCTGCTTCTCGCCCGCGGGGTCGCGCGTCGGCGCGAAATCGCCGTCCGCCTTGCGCTCGGGGCCAGCCGGCGACGCATCGTGCGGCAGTTGCTCACCGAAAGCCTGGTGCTGGCGCTGCTCGGCGCCGGCGGGGGGCTGCTGGTGGCCGCGTGGACGGCGGATCTGCTGCTCACCTTCAAACCGCCGGTCGGCGGCTGGGGCGATGTGACCTTCGCGCCGGATCTCCGCATCGACGCGCGCGTGCTTGGCTTCACCGTCGTCCTGTCGATCGCCACGGGGCTGTTCTTCGGCCTCGCTCCGGCGGTCAGCGCCTCGCGCCCCGATCTGCTACCCGCGTTGAAAGACGAGCAGCCCGCGGGCGGCCGCGGACTGCGGCGGCCGACCCTTCGCAGCCTGCTCGTGATAGCCCAGGTGTCCATCTCGCTCGTCCTTGTCATCGTCACCGGCCTGTTCGTGAGCGGCGTGCAGCGGATGCAGCGCATCGATCCGGGCTTCGACACGGCCAACGGGCTCGTCGCGAGTGTGAACCTCGGGCAATTGAACTACACGGAAGGACGAGGCCGCCAGTTCTACGATCGGCTGCGCGAAGAGGCGGCGAGGCTCCCCGGCGCCACGGCGGTGAGCCTGGCGAGCTACCTGCCGTTCAGCGCGCCGTGGATGCCGTCCGAACCGATCGCCATCGACGGTCGGGAGCGGCCGGCAGGCGCCGTTCCCTTCCGCGTCGGCACCGTCACGATCGACCCGGCGCATCTGCAGACACTCGGCATCGCGCTCAGGCGCGGCCGCAACTTCACCGCCGAGGACACCGCCACGGCCCCCGCGGTGGCGCTGGTCAGCGAGACGATGGCGCGTCGGTTCTGGCCCGACGAGGAGGCGTTGGGCCAGCGCGTCCAGGTGATCGGTCCGCTCGTCGACTCGAGCGGCGTCGGGCAGGAACCGCCGCGAGCGTACCGCCGTGTGGTCGGCATCGTCGAGGACATCACCTATCAGACCCTCAGCGAGCGGCCTCGCCCGGTCATGTACCTGCCGTTCGCCCAGCGCTACGTGGGATCGATGTCTCTCGTCGTACGCACGGCCAGCGATCCCGCCCCGGTCGCGGCGCCGCTGCGGCAGCAGGTGCGCGCGCTCGACGAGCACCTGCCCATCGACAGTCTACAGACGCTCGCCGAGCACGCGGACGTCGCGCTCGGGTTGCCTCGGATTCTCGCCGGCATCGTGGGGTTCTTTGGTGGACTGGCCATCGTGCTCGCCGCCGTGGGCCTCTACGGGTTGCTCACGTATGCGGTCGGTCAGCGGACCCGGGAATTCGGCATCCGCGTCGCGCTCGGCGCCGACCGCCGCGCCATCCTGCGGCTGGTCCTGGGCGACGGCATGGCGCTCGTGCTGATCGGTATCGCCGTCGGGCTGCCGCTGGCGATCGCGGCGCGGCAGGTTCTCTGGCGCCTGCTCCACACCCTGACGCTCGTCCCCGGCGATCCGCTGCTGTTCGCGGGTTTGTCGCTGCTGTTGTCCCTGCTGGGACTGCTGGCGAGCTACCTGCCGGGCCGCCGCGCGACGAAGGTGGATCCGCTCGTCGCACTGCGGACGGAGTGATCGAGATCACCCGATGCTGAACGATCTGCGCTTCGGGCTTCGGATGCTGCTCGGCACCGCTAATGACATGCTGCACGACCTGCGCTACGCGCTTCGGACGCTGCTCAGAGCTCCCGGATTCTCGCTCGTCGCCATCGCGACGCTGGCCGTTGGGATCGGGATCAACACCGCGATCTTCAGCGGCGTGAACGCGCTACTCTGGCGCCCGCTGTCGATCGATCGGCCGGAACAGGTTGTTGTGTTCCTCCGCGGGGGGTACGAGGAGACGCCGTTGTCGTACCCCGATTACCTGGCATATCGGGCGCGGCGGGAGATCTTCTCTAACGTGGCGGCCTACGCGATCGCGCCGGCGAGGGTTGCCGCGGGCAGCCGGACGGCGCTGACGACCGCCGAGCTGGTGTCCACGAACTACTTCTCCCTTCTCGGTGTGCGACCAGCCCGCGGCCGCTTCTTCAGCGAGCAAGAAGATCGCGCGCCGGTGGCGGTGGTAGGGCACAGGCTGTGGAAGCGCGGTTTCGAGTTCGATCTTGATCTGCCTGACAAGACGATTGACGTCAACGGCCATCCGTTCACGGTCATCGGCGTGGCGCCGGAAGGCTTCGAGGGCGCCGAGGCGCACGCGCCGTTCGCGTCGGCGGAGATCTGGCTGCCGCTGATGGCGCGCGCGCAGGTGATGCCGGATTCCGCCGACTGGATGACGGATCGGCGGACGCCGTGGCTTGCCGCGCTGGGACGGCGTGCGCCCGGCGTGAGTCTCGAGCACGCCGAAGCGGCGGTGCGCGTGCTCGACCGCGAACTCGGGCAGGAGCATCCGGAGCGGAACGCCAGCCTGCCCTTCGGCGTGGGCGCGATCACGCTCCACCGCCCGGCCGGCATCCAGATTACATTTATCCGCCGCTTCTTCGTTTATGTGTCGTCGTTCCTGACGACCGTGGTCAGCCTCATGCTGCTCGTCGCCTGCGCGAACGTCGCCAATCTCCTGCTCGCGCGCGCCACCGGACGGCGCCGGGAGATGGCGGTGCGCGCAGCGCTCGGCGCAAGCCCGTGGCGCCTCGTGCGCGAGCTCCTCGCCGAAAGCCTGCTGCTGGCGCTTGCCGGCGCCGCCACGGGCCTGCTTCTCTGTGCATGGGCGACGGACCTGCTCTGGCGCGTAGACTTCGGCTTTCCTCCGCCGTGGCGATTCGAGCTGCGGGCGGAACTCGACGCCCGCGTCTTCGGCTTCAGCCTGCTGCTTGCCCTGGTCACGGCCGCGGCGTTCGGTCTGGCGCCGGCGCTCCGGATGTCGAAGCCCGACCTGGTGACCGCGCTGAAAGACGACGCTCCCGTGCTCGGCCGCAAGAAAGCCTTCGGGTTGCGCAACCTGCTGGTCGTCGGCCAGGTTGCGGTCTCGGTGGTCCTCCTCGTCACAACCGGCGTCTCCCTCCACGCGATCCTCAGGATGCAGAGGATCGATCCGGGATTCCACGTGCGGGATGGTCTGGTGGTCCGGATCGACGCGGGGCTGCACGGATACACGGGGGCGCGCGCCGGAGCGCTCTACCGCGAGGTCGGCGAGCGTGTGCGTGCGCTCGCCACCGTTCGCGCCGCCGGTTTCGCGAGCGCGATTCCGCTGGGAGGACCGGGCAATGGCCCGGTCGCGATCGAGATTCCCGGCCGCCAGCCGGCGCCCGGCCCCGATCGGTTCCACGCGGTGCAGAACGTGATCGATCCGGAGTTCTTTCACGCGCTCGGCGTTCCAATCGTGCGCGGCCGCGGGTTTGCGGAAGGCGACGACTCACCGGGCGCCGGCGTAGTGATCGTCAACGAGAGCATGGCACGCCGGTACTGGCCGGACCAGGACCCGATCGGTCAGCGCATCCGAATCAGCAGATCGGCGTCGCCGCCTCTCGAGATCGTCGGCGTGGCGAAGGACTTCAAGAACACGAACGTGCTCGAGGATCCCAGCTACTCGATGTACGCGCTTGCTGCGGGCCAGCACCCTCCGTCAATGTCCCTCCTGGTTCGCGCCGGCGGGGACCTTAAGGAGGTCGCGGAAGCGATCAGACGCGAACTCGCCTCGATAGCGCCCGACGTGCGAGGAGCCGAGATCACGACGCTGGCGGGCAACGTCGGCGGCCTGCAGAAGCTGCTGCGGATGTTCGCCACGATCGTGGCGGTTTCCGGCGTCCTCGCCCTCCTGCTCGCCGCCCTCGGTGTCTACGGCGTAGTCGCCTACACCGTTGCGCAGCGGACGCGCGAGATGGGCATCCGCGCCGCGCTCGGGGCCGAACCGCACGACCTGCTCACGCTCGTGGTCGGTGACGGGATGCGACCCGTGCTCGCCGGACTCACGCTCGGGCTCGCGCTCGCCTTTGCCGCCGCCCGGCTGCTGAGCAGCACGCTCGAGGGTCTGACGTCGCCCGACCCGCGGCTGCTCCTGCTCGCATCGCTCCTGACGCTGAGCGTCGGCTGCCTCGCCGCGTATCTGCCGGCCCGCAGAGCGAGCGGCGTCCATCCGATGGTGGCTCTACGCTCCGAGTGACGAGGCGCACAGCGGACCCGACGATGGGCGAGAGTGATCGGCGGTGGGCTGGCGGGCGCGTTCGGGCTCATGCTCGTTGAGGTGCCCTGGCACGACGCCTGGTTCGGCGGCTCGTGCCTGATGAAAAGTCCGTACTCGTGACACATCGCGAGATTTGCTGAGACTTTTAGTGACTTCTGGAGACAGACGCTCGGTCGCCCAAATCAATAATCCTCAATAAATACGGACATGAACTCGGGCTTTCAATAATTTTCTTCGAACTGATTTTTCAGGATAGTCGGCTGAATGTTTATGCGGGTGAACGCGACGTGCGCCCACCAGGTGCGCCCACCACCCCGTCGGATATCGGCCAGGTGAGCGTGCGACGGGTGACCTGCCCGGCGGTTGTGGACGTGGGTGAACTACGACGGGCTGCCCGTGACGACATCAGCGAACAGGCCGTGACGAGCCCGACTTACTCGAGACCGCCACCAACGTCGCATGATTGGCGCGGGGGCTCGGCCGTCGTAAACACTACGCGACGTCTCAGGACCTATCTGAACCGGCGGCGTGCGCGAGCGCCGAGGGCGTCTTGCAGCCGACAATCGCCGGGGCTTCGTGGACGAGCTCGTCGTTCGTGAGGGCCGCCACCATGAACAGGGCAAAGTCCACGCGGCGGGTGATGTTGCTCTTGAGGATGGGGTCGCCCACGTGCCTGCTCCAGACCGGCAGGCCCTGGCTCTCACCCTCTTCGAGGCCGCTCCCCCGCACGACCGTCCAGCGGGTGTCGCTGGCAAACACCCGCCGGCACGCTTCCACCTGGTCGTCGAGTTCCACCATGCGAACGACTCGCCCGAGCCAGCGGACTACCTGTACGAACCCTCTGAACGTCCGCGAGTACACATCCAGGCCGTCGCGCGTGATGTGCCACCCGCACGAGAACACGAGGCGCGCTCCCGGGCGCGCGTGGTCGAGGACCGCCTGGGCCGTTCCCGATGAGTACTGATGGACCCCCCACGGGACCAGCACGGTGAGCACCCCGTCGCACCCTGCGACCGCCCTCTTGATCACCTCGCGGTCGTTCGTCTGTCCGGCAATGACGGTGATGCGCTCTTTGAACGCGTCGAGTTTTCCCACGCTGCGCTCCCGGCACACGCCGACCACCTCATAGCCCCGGTCCAGCGCGTGCTGGACCATGTATTGCCCGAGCTTCCCCGACGCCCCGACGATGCACACCTTCATCTTGTGGCGCCTCCATGCGTTGAGGCGGTGCGTGGCGCGTCTGCTGAAGACCGCCTCCGGCGCCTCGAGGGTCGCCGGCGGCCGTCCTGGCCGGCAGTATAGACC
>JBOGJB010000547.1:0-6798 GCA_050745085.1 Vicinamibacterales bacterium | reverse complement strand
ACCCGATACGGCCGACTCCTGGACATGGGAATCGAGGTCGAAGGCAACCACGTGTACCTCGTATTCGCGTTCACGACCGGCGATGCCTCCGGGCAGAACATGGTGACGATTGCCAGCGAGGCCATCTGTCGCGACATCGTCGAGCGCGCCCCGGTACGTCCGCGATACTGGTTCGTCGAGGCCAACCTGTCCGGTGACAAGAAGGCGACGACGCACTCCTTCATGTCGGTTCGCGGGAAGAAGGTCGCCGCGGAGATCGTGATTCCCGCGGAGCTGCTATCGCGCCGCCTGCACACGTCGACCAGTGCGATGATTGACTACTGGCGGATGTCGGCGCTCGGCGGCGTCATGAGCGGAAGCATCGGTGTGCAGGGCCACTACGCGAACGGCCTGGCGGCGCTCTTCATCGCCTGCGGGCAGGACGCGGCCTGCGTCGCGGAGGCGGCGGTCGGCGTGACGCGCTTCGAGCCGAGCGAGGACGGCGGCCTCTACGCGGCCGTCACGCTGCCGAACGTCATCGTCGGGACCGTCGGCGGCGGGACGCGCCTTCCCAGCCAGCGGGCGTGCCTCGAGGTCCTGGGGCTCGGCGGACCTGATTCCGCGCGCGCCTTCGCCGAAGTGGCGGCCGCGCTCGCGCTCGCCGGCGAGTTGTCGATCACCGCCGCGCTGGCGTCCGGTCAATTCACGCAGGCCCATCATCGTCTGGCGCGAGGCGGTCCGACCGATAACACGACGCCATGAAGCGCTGGATCAAGTATCAGCGCGAGCGCTTCCCGCTGGCCGCGCATGCGCCGCTCGTGGCCGCCTTCAGCGGATCCGCGGTGTGTTTCTCGTCGCTCGTGCGGGGCCGGGTCGCCTGGCCTTCTGCCCGTGCCTTCACGGTCGCGTTCCTCACGTCGTTGCTGTTCTTCCTCCAGCTGCGGATCGCCGACGAGTTCAAGGACTTCGAGGACGACTCGCGGTATCGACCGTATCGTCCCGTCCCTCGAGGCCTGGTGACGCTGTCCGAGCTGGCGTGGGTGGCGGCGGCCGCGGCGGCGATCCAGCTCGCGCTGGCGTTGTGGCTGGCGCCGTCGATCGTCTGGCTCCTCGTCGTGGCCTGGGCGTACCTGGCGCTGATGACCCGCGAGTTCTTCGTGCCGCGCTGGCTCAAGGCCCACCCGGTGATGTACATGGCGAGCCACATGGTCATCCTGCCGCTCATCGACATGTACGCCACAGCCTGCGACTGGTGGGTCGCCGGGCTGCGCGAGCCTCCGTCCGGACTGTTCTGGTTCCTCATCGTCAGCTTCTTCAACGGCGTGGTCGTCGAGATCGGCCGGAAGATTCGCGCGCGCGATGAAGAAGAGGAGGGCGTCGAGACCTACAGCGCGCTGTGGGGCGTGGACGGCGCGGTCCGCGCCTGGCTGGGCGCCATCCTTGTGACGGGCCTCGCCGCCTGGAAGGCGGCGGAGCGCCTCGGCACGACGATACCGACGCTTGCGCTCCTGGCCGGTCTGGCAATTACGTGCGCGGCCATCGGCGTCCGCTTCGCGCGGCGGCCGTCGGCCGGCGGCGGGAAAGCGATCGAGTTGATGTCGGGCGTCTGGACGCTGTTGATGTATCTCGGCCTCGGCGCAGCGCCGCTGTTGTTTGCGTTGTGGCGGCCCGCCACGATCTGACGTTGCGCTACATCCTCACCGCGCGCGAAGCGCTGCGGTCTCCGGCCGCGGGCGGAAAGGCGCGTGCGCTGGCCGCAGCGGAGCGAGCCGGCCTCCCCGTGCCGGCATGGTTCGTCCTGTCCTCCACCGCGTACGAAGCGGGCCTGACGCCAGAGGTCCGGGCGGAGCTGTCATCCGCCGTGTCACGGCTCTGCCCGCAGGGCGAGCCGGTCGCCGTCCGCTCGTCGGCCAGCGACGAGGACGGCGTCGACCACTCGTTCGCGGGACAGCTCGAGAGCTTCCTCTCGGTCCCGCCGGCCGACGTCGCCGACCGGGTGATATCGGTCTGGCGCTCCGGATTCAGCGAGCGCATCGTGGCGTATCGGCGCGAGCATGGTCTGCCGCCTTCGCCACGTCCTCCGGCCGTGCTGATACAGCGCATGGTCAACGCCCGCGCCGCCGGCGTCGCATTCAGTGCCGATCCGGTGTCCGGGCGCCGCGGCGTCGCCGTGGTCAGCGCCGTGCCCGGGCTCGGGGACGCGCTGGTCTCAGGAGAAGCCGATGCCGACACCTGGCTCGTCGATCGGCGCGGAGAGATCGTCGACCGGCGCGTGGTCGCCCGGGACGGGGCGCACGGGCCGACGTTGTCTGACGCTGAGATCCGCGCTGTCGCCGCGCTGGCCCGGTCCGCGGCGAGACACTTCGGCCGGCCGCAGGACATCGAGTGGGCGATCGAAGAGCGCCTGCGGCCCGAGCGAGGCGCCGGGGTCCCCAACGCGGCGGCCGCGTGGGGGTGGCCCGCCGGAGGGAAGCCCGGCGAAGCCGGGCCCCTGAGTGAGCCGAAGGCGAGCGCCGTCAATGTCCGAGAGCGAGCCGAAGGGTGGGGCCCCGCGAGCGTGAAAGAGGTTGGCCCCCAGCTGCTGCAGTCTCGACCGATCACCTCGCTGGCGTCGCGTCCAGACCCGGACGCCGCGCTCGCGATCTGGGACAACAGCAACATCGTCGAGAGCTACAGCGGCGTGACGACGCCGCTGACTTTCTCGTTCGCACGCGAAATCTACCAGCACGTCTACGAGCAGTTCTGCCGACTCATGGGCGTGTCGGAGCGCGTCATCGAGGCGCGCGAGGAAACCTTTCGCAACATGCTCGGCCTCGTGCGCGGCCGGTTGTACTACAACCTTCTCAACTGGTATCGCGTGCTCGCGCTGCTCCCCGGCTATCAGGTGAACCGCCGGTTCATGGAGCAGATGATGGGCGTCAAGGAGCCGCTGCCGGACGTGCTGTCGAAAGAAATCTCCGAAGCGGGCGGCAGCCGCCTCCGCGACGCCGCGCACCTGGCGCGCACGGTCGCGGGGCTCGTCGTCAATCATTTCACGCTGAGGCGCCGCGTGCAGGCGTTCTACCTCCGTCTGAACGAGGCCCTGGCCCCACCGGATCCGCCGCTCGAGGGTCGGCGGCCCGACGAGCTCGTCGCGCACTACCGCGACCTCAGGATGCGTTTGCTGCTCGCGTGGGATGCGCCGCTCGTCAACGACTTCTTCGCGATGATTTTCTACGGCGTGCTGCGTCGCCTCGCCGGCGCATGGTGCGGGGATGGCGAGGGCACGCTGCAGAACGACCTCATTGCCGGCGAAGGCGGCATGGTGAGCGCCGAGCCGGCGCTGCGGCTGCGCCGGCTCGCGATGCTGGCCGTGCGCGACCCGCCACTGCTCGATGCCCTGACGACGGGCGACCGTGAGGGAATCGACGCGGCGATCGATCAGGTTCCAGATTTCCGGCAGGAGTACCAGGCTTATCTGGAGAAGTTCGGCGAGCGGACCGTAAACGAGCTCAAGCTCGAAAGCTCGACGCTGCATGACGATCCGCTCCCGTTTCTTCGCGCGATCGGCGCGCTCGGACGCCAGATCGCCGGTTCCGGCGCGTCGGCGGTGGGAACGAGCGGCGATCGGCTCCGGGTCGAGGCACGAGCGAAGGCGGCGCGCGCGCTGGCCGGGCGTCCTCTGCGGCGGCTGATCTTCGGGTGGGTGCTGCGCCACGCGCGCACGCGCGTGCGCGATCGCGAGAATCTACGGCTGGAGCGGACGCGTCTGTTCGGGCGCGTGCGACGGATCTTTCTCGAGCTGGGCCGGCGCCTGAACGCCCTGGATCTCCTCGACGATCCCCGCGACGTGCTCTACCTCGAGGTCGACGAGCTCCTCGCCTTCGTCGATGGCCGGGCGACGACTGCCGACCTCCGCGGCCTGACGGCGGTGCGGCGGGAGGAATTCGGCCGGTACGAGCGCGAGCCCGCGCCGGACGATCGATTCGAGACCCACGGCCCCGTGTACCAGGGTCACGACTTTCGAGGCGCGCCGCCGGTGACCCCGCAGGCTGGTGACGCCGGCGACGAGCGGCGCGGCCTTGGCTGCTCGCCAGGCGTGGTGCGGGGCGCCGTGCGCGTCGTATTCGATCCGGCGACCGTCGATCTGCAGCACCGGTCGATTCTGGTCGCCGAGCACACCGATCCCGGCTGGATCATGATCTTCCCCGCGGCCCTCGGCGTTCTCGTCGAGCGCGGGAGCCTGCTGTCGCACGCCGCGATCGTCGCGCGCGAGCTCGGGATCCCGGCCGTGGTGTCCGTCCCCGGCGTGACGCGCTGGCTGCGCGACGGCGACGTCGTCGAGTTCGACGGGAGCACCGGAGTCGTCCGGCGCGTGGCCACAAATCCTGGAGCGCACACGCATGCGGAGTGAAGCCGCGCTGCGCGCCGACTTCAGTGAAATCCGCTACGCGCAGGTCTGGGAGGATGCGGACGTGCTCCTCGAAGGTCTCGACGTCGGGCCGGGCGACATCTGTCTGTCCATCGCGTCGGCGGGCGACAACGCCCTCGCGCTCCTGACGAGAGGCCCGGCGCGTGTCGTGGCGCTCGACCTGAACCCGGCGCAGCTCGCCTGCCTGGAGCTGCGCGTCGCGGCGTACCGCGAGCTCGAGCACCGGGAGCTGCTGGAGCTCGTCGGATCCCGTCCGTCGACGAGACGGCCGGCGCTGTATGCGAGATGCCGGCCGCGGCTGTCCACCGAAGTGCGTGCGTTCTGGGACGCCCGCCCCGAGGCGATCGCCGGCGGAATCGGCGGCGCGGGAAAGTTCGAGCGCTACTTCGAGGTCTTCAGGCGACGGATTCTGCCGCTCGTGCACCGGCGTGCGCGTGTGGAGGCGCTGCTCGCGCCTCGCGATCGCGCCGGGCGCGTGCGCTTTTACGCTGAGACGTGGGACACCTGGCGCTGGCGCCTGCTGTTTCACGTGTTCTTCTCGCGGACAATGATGGGACGGCTCGGGCGCGATCCGGAGTTCTTCAGATATGTGGAAGGAGACGTGGCGGGGCGCATCCTGGGTCGGACGAAGCACGCGCTGACCGAGCTCGATCCGTCCGAGAATCCATACGTGCACTGGATTCTGACCGGTACTCATGGCGCGGCGCTGCCCTGCGCCCTGCGGGAGGAGCACTTCGAGCCGATTCGGACCAACCTCGATCGGCTCGAGTGGCGTCGAGAGTCCCTCGAGGACTTCCTGAACGACGGCAGAGCGGGAACCTTCGACCGTTTCAACCTCAGCGATCTTTTCGAGTACGTCTCGCTCGATCATTACCATCAGCTGTTGCGCGCCATCGTGGGCGCGAGCCGCCCACACGCACGGCTCGCCTACTGGAACATGCTCGCGCCCCGGCGACGGCCGGAGGAGATGGCCGACAGCCTCGTCCCGTTGTCGGAGCTGGCGGCGCGCCTCCACCTGAGGGATCGCGCGTTCTTCTACAGCGCGTTTCAGCTCGAGGAGGTCCGGTGATGGAGAATCCCTGGATCGCGATCGCGCTGGCCATGGCCGCGTTCCTCGCGCTTTTCGCAGGCCTCAAAGCGTACGACCGGCTCGCCAGGCCGCATCCAGAGGTCATCCGAAAAGTGCTGCACACCGGTTCGGGACTGCTGACGCTCTCGTTCCCGTTCCTGTTCGACGCGCGGTGGCCGGTGCTGATCCTCACCGGCGCGACGGCGATCCTGCTCGCGACCGTCAAGTTCTCTCCCTGGTGGCGTCGTCGTCTGGGCCACGTCGTGGACGGCGTGGGGCGGACGACGCTGGGGGAGATCTACTTTCCGATCGCGGTGGCGGTCGTCTACTGGCTGTCGTTCGAACAGACGCCATTGCTCTTCGTCATTCCGGTGCTCGTCCTGACGCTGGCCGACGCCACCGGCGCCCTCGTCGGCATGCGGTACGGCCTGAGCCACTACGTCGGCGTGAACAAGACGTTCGAAGGATCCGCCGCGTTCGCCGTGGTCGCGTTTTTCTGCATCCACGTTCCGCTGCTCCTCTGGAGCGACGTCGGCCGGACCGAAACACTGCTCATCTCGGCCACGCTGGCGCTCGTTGTGATGCTCCTCGAGGGCAGCGCCTGGCGCGGTCTGGACAACCTGTTCATCCCAATCGGCGGCTTCTTTCTGCTGCGCACGTACCTGCCGCTCGACGCCCCCGCGCTGCTTGTGCGATTCCTGGTCGTGCTGGCGCTCGTCGTGCTCGTGGTCCTCTCGCGGCGGTACACGACACTGGCAGATGACTCGCTGGTGGCGGGGGTGTTTCTCTGCTACGTCACGTGGGCGCTGATGGGGTATCACTGGCTCGTGCCGCCGCTGCTCGTGTTCGTCGGCTACGGCTGGATGTCGCCGCGAACGCCGGCGAACAGCCGGCGGATGCACGACGTCCCCGTGATCCTCTCGGTCTGGGCCGCGGCCCTGTGCTGGCTCGTGATCGCGCGTTCGCTGGACGATCCTCGTTTGATCTTTCCGTTCACGCTCGTGTTCGCGACGCATCTCGCGATCTTCGGGACCAGCAGACTCGCCGCCGATTTTCCGGCGCGGTCGTTGCCTCTGCTGGTCGTCCGCGCCGTCTCCATCAGCTGGATCGTGGTCCTCCTGCCGTTCATCCTTCTTGAAGGCGTCACGGGGCGGAGCGTTCTGCTCTCGCTCGTCGGGGTCGCAGCCATGGTGATCGGGGTCGCCCTGTTCGTCCGCAGTCAGCCGTCGATTCGCCAGGCGCCACAGGACACGCGCCGCTGGGTGCTCCAGGCTGCGTCGGCGGCCGTGGCCTCCGCGGCCGGCTGGCTGCTCGCGATCGCCATCGACACGGCGAGGAT
>JBOGJB010000546.1:0-2894 GCA_050745085.1 Vicinamibacterales bacterium | reverse complement strand
ACCATGCGCCGCGCCCACGGCCGCTCGGCGTCGCTCGCCGGCGGACGGCCGCTGACGACGAACGTCATCCGGTTGCCGGCGGAGATCGCCGGAAGCGCGCTCGCCGCGCCGGCAGCCTCGACGCCAGGAATCCGGCGAAGCCGCGCGAGCACATCGTCCTGCAGCCGCGCCACGGCACCATCGTCCTTGTGTTTCCACTCAGGCGTCACGATCTGCGCCGTGAGGAGCGGGTGCGGATCGAAGCCGATGTCGGTACGGCCGACCTCGATCATCGACCGGACGACGAGCGTTGCGACGACGAGCAGCATCATCGCGAGCGCGACCTGGACGACGACGAGCGCGTGACGGCTGCGGCGCGCGCGCAACGCGCCGGCCGTGCGCCCGCCTTCCTTGAGCGCCTCGCTGACCTGATCGTCGGCGGTCAGCAGGCCAGGGAGAAGGCTGAAGAGGACTGGGCAGAGGATCGAGACTCCGGCGGCGAACAGCAGCACGTTCCGATCGATCCGGACGAGCTCGAAGAACGGTTCGTACGCGGCCGCGCGGATCAGCCGGAGCGCCCCCTCGCCAACCGCGAGGCCGAGCAAGCCCCCCGCGAGGCCGAGGACGAGCCCTTCGGTCACCAGGAGACGCAGCGTCCGCCAGCGCGACGCCCCGAGCGCGGTGCGGACCGCCAGCTCGCGCCGGCGTCCCGCGACGCGCGCGAGCGCCAGGTTGGTCACGTTGGCGCAGGCGATGAGCAGGACGAAGCCGACGACGAGCGACAGCAGCGCCAGGATGACCCAGGTGTCGCTGCCGGCGATCGCTTCCTTCGTCGCAGCCACGCGCGCGCTCCAGCCGGCGTTGGTCGCCGAGAACTCGGTCGCGAGCCGGTCGGCGATCGCGCGGATCTCGCCGTCCGCCTGTTCGAGCGTAACGCCCGGCTTCAGCCGCCCGATGATCACGTAGCGGCGGTCGTCACGGCGCCCGGCCGCCGGGTCCGCCGCGATCGGCATCCAGACGTCCACGAGCGCGAGGTTGCCGAACTCGATCGATGGGTCGAGCACGCCGACGATCGTGCAGACTCGGCCGTCAACGTTCACGGCCCGCGAAAGGATCGCCGGATCGCGCTGGAAGTGCGACGTCCACAGCTTGTGGCTGAGTACCAGCACGCACGGGCCACCGGGCACGTCTTCGTCGGGCGTGAGCGTCCGCCCTACGACGGTCCGGAGCTGCCACGTGTCGAAGAGATTCGCCGTCACCCGGCGCGCGAGCAGGCGCTGCGGTTCGCCATGCCCGGTCAGGGTGACGCTCTCGGTACCGATCGCCGCCAGCAGGCTGAACGAGCGATTCGCGTTACGCAAGTCCGCGTAGTCGGCGTAAGAGAACCGTCCTCTCGTCGTCTGGCTGCGCGGGTTGAGCGCCCAGACCCAGCCCAGCGTGTCCGGGTCGCCGAGCGGCAGCGGCCGGAGCACCAGCACGTTGACGAAGCTGAAAATGACGGCGTTGGCCCCGATCGCGAGCGCGAGCGTCAGAATGACGATGAGGGCGTAGGCCGGCCGGCGGACGAGGAGGCGTAAGGCGAAGCGCAGATCCATCGTGAGAAATGACGGTCACGGCTCGGGTCTTGTTCCGATGGAGTAACATCTGCCGTTTGTGAAGGAACGGAACAAGCCGCGCGCGGCCGCGGACCAGATCTCGGAGCTGACCACCAACCGCCTGTCCGTCTATCTGCGCTGCCTGAACGCGCTCGACGCGGCGGGCGTCCGCACCATCTCCTCGAAGGCGCTCGCCGAGCAGCTCCACCTCAACGCCGCGCAGATCCGGAAGGACCTCGCCTACTTCGGCGAGTTCGGCATCCGCGGGGTCGGGTACTACGTCAAGGAGCTCAAGCGCCACTTGCGCCAGATCCTCGGGCTCGACCGGCGCGTGAAGGTCGCGATCATGGGCGCCGGCAACCTCGGCCTCGCGCTCGCCGACTATCCGGGGTTCCGCGTGGAGGGGTTCGAGATCGCGGCGCTCTTCGACACCGAGCGAGCCAAAATCGGCCAGCGCTCCCGCACGGGCGTCCGCATCAACAGCATTCAGGACCTCCGCGCCGTCGTCCGGCGCGACAAGATCGGGATCGCGGTGATCGCCGTGCCGGCCGAATCGGCGCAGCCGGTCGTCGACGCGGTCGTCGACGCCGGCATCAAGGCGATTCTGAATTTCTCGCCCGGCGCTCTCACAGTGCCGCCCGAGGTGAAGCTCAAGAGCGTCGATCTGACGGTGTCGCTCGAGAGCCTGTCGTTCTTCCTGGCGCAGGGGGAGATGGATGAAGCACCGTAGGCGCGAGGTGTCGAAGGGCGGGGGTGGCGCCCCGCGAGCCGGAAGAGATGCTGACGTGCTGTCACACCTGGATGCACGGGGCCGCATCCGCATGGTGGACGTCGGGTCAAAGCCGGTAACTCGCCGCGAGGCGGTCGCGCGCGGGCGGATCACGATCGCGCCCTCGGCGCTGCGGCTCGTCCGGTCGGGCCGTACGAAGAAGGGCGATCCGCTCGAGACGGCCCGGCTCGCGGGCATCATGGCGGCGAAGCGGACCGCCGGCCTGATCCCGCTGTGCCACCCGCTCCCGCTCTCGCACGTGTCGGTCGAGCTGACGCCGCGCCGCGACGGCTACGAGATCGAGGCGCGCGTCCGCACGGAGGCGCAGACCGGCGTCGAGATGGAGGCGCTCACCGCCGTCGCCGTCGCCGCGCTGACCATTTACGACATGGTCAAGGCGGCCGATCGCGGCATGGTCATCGGCGACATCACGCTCGTCGAGAAACGCGGCGGGCGATCGGGCGAGTACAAGCGCTAACGCCTGCGGCCCGCGCGAGGCGCTGGAAGGAAGCGCGGCGAAATCGCGCTGCCGAGCGCGCGCGAGCGGGGGT
>JBOGJB010000545.1:0-12470 GCA_050745085.1 Vicinamibacterales bacterium | reverse complement strand
GGCTCGCCGAAGCGCGCGTCGCGCGCGAAGGCGGCAGCCGGACCAGCTCGTTCCTCCTGCTCGACGAGCCGACCGCCTCGCTCGATCTCGGCTACCAGCTCGACATCGCGTCGGTCGTCCGGCGCCTGGGCGAGGAGCGCGGGATCGGGCTGCTCCTCTCGACGCACGATCTGAATCTCGCGGCCGGTCTGTGCCGCACGCTCGTCGTCCTGAAGGCGGGCGAGGTCATCGCGTCTGGGCCGACCGCGGAGGTGCTGACGCCGTCGCTCATCCGGCGTCTGTACGGCGTCGAGGCGGACATCTCCGCGCATCCCCGCACGCGCAGACTCGTCGTCGTGCCGCTCGGCCGCGAGGCGGCGCCGTGACGCTCTCTCGTGGCACGACAGGCGGCACCGCGACAGGTGGCACGACTACTCGTGGCACGACCCTTCAGGGTCGTCCTGATATTCGCAGGCGACTGGTCTTCACGATCGTCGGCTTCGGGGTCCCGGCGCTCGCCGCGATCGTCTGCGCGCCGCTCATCGGCTCGACGCCGATCGATCTCGGCCGCGCGCTCGATCGGTCGATCCCGGTCAGCGACAACGTGGACGCGCAGATCTTCTTCATCGCCCGGCTCCCGCGGACGCTCGCCGGCGCGCTGGTCGGCGCGACGCTCGCGTCGGCGGGCGTCGTGTTCCAGGGACTGCTGCGCAACCCGCTCGCCACGCCGTTTACGCTCGGGATCTCCTCGGGCGCCGCGCTCGGCGCGATGCTCGCGATCACTTTCGACTGGACGATCGGGATCGGCGGCGTGTCGGCGGTGCCGCTCGCGAGCTTCGCTGGGTCGATCGGTGCCGTGGCGATCGTGTACGGGCTGTCGGTCGCGCGCCAGCGCGGGCTCTCGACGGGCGTGTTGCTGCTCGCGGGCGTCACCCTGAACGCGTTCTTCTCCGCGCTCATCCTCTTCGTCCAGTACTTCGCCGACTTCGCGGAGACCTTCCGGACGCTGCGCTGGTTGATGGGGGACCTCGACGTCAGCAGCTTCCAGCCGATCGTCGTCGCGCTGCCGCTCGCGGCGGCGGCCTTCGGCCTGTTCGCGACGCTGCCGCGGGCGCTGAACCTGCTCAGCCTCGGGCCCGACAGCGCCGGCGCCCGCGGTGTCGACGTGACGCGCGCCCAGCGGACGGCGTTCTTCAGCGCCTCGCTCGCGACCGGCGCGGCGGTGTCGGTCGGCGGCCCGATTGGCTTCATCGGAATCATCGTGCCGCATCTGGTCCGGCTGCTCGTCGGATCGGATCACCGCCTCGTGCTGCCGGCGTCGGCGCTCTTCGGCGCGGCGTTCCTCGTCGCGTGCGATACGTTCGCGCGGACGGTTATGTCTCCGGTTGAGCTGCCGGTCGGCGTGATCACGGCGCTCCTCGGCGGACCCTTCTTCCTCTGGCTACTGGTGCGACGATGAGCACGTCAGCTTTTCTTTCTGCTCGCGGGCCGCTGGCGCTGCTCGTCGCGTGTGCCGTCTGGCTCGCCAGCGGCCTCGCGCCGCGGTCAGCCCCACAACCACACCGCGTCATCTCCCTCATCCCGGCCGTGACCGAGATGGTGTATGCGATCGGCGCCGGTCCTCAACTCGTCGCGGTCGGCAGCTTCGACAAGTACCCGCCCGAGGTCAACGCGCTGCCGCGCGTCGGCGGGCTGCTGGATCCGGACGTCGAGCGAATCTTCTCACTGAAGCCGGACCTGATGATCGTGTACGGCACGCAGACGGACCTGCGCCGTCAGCTCGAGCGCGCTGGCATCGAGCAGTTCTCGTACACGCACGGCGGCCTCGCGGACGTGATGACGACCATCCGTGCGCTTGGCGCGCGGCTCGGTCGGGCGGAGCAGGCCGAACGGGTCGCCGCCGATCTGGACGCCCGGCTCGCCGCCATCCGCAAGCGGGTGGCAGGCCGCGCGCGGCCCAGGACGCTTCTCGTGTTCGGCCGCGAGGCGATGTCGCTCCGCGGGATGTTTGCCAGCGGGGGCATCGGCTTCCTCCACGACATGCTCGAGACCGCCGGCGCGGAGAACGTCTTCACGGACGTCGAGCGAGAATCGGTGCAGATGACAACCGAGCTGGTGCTGCAGCGCGCGCCGCAGGCCATCCTCGAGCTGCGCGAGTCGGTGACGTCGGGTCAAATCGACGCGGAGCGATCCGTCTGGAATGCGCTCGTGTCCGTGCCTGCCGTCCGCACCGGACGGGTCTACATCCTCTCGGATCCGTCGCTCACCGTTCCGGGGCCGCGGGTCGGGCAGGCCACCGAGCTCATCGCGCGAGTCCTGCATCCGGGGGTGTTTCGGTAGAGCCGCCATCCTCACGGAGGAGACGGAGGACACGGAGAATGACAAACACGGAGACACGGAGAACACGGAGCAGAACTGTTGTTGGACTTCTCCCTTGCCTCCGTTAGCTGGGAACAGAGAACGCATGAAGATTCTGCTCTCATGGTCCTCCGGCAAGGACAGCGCCTGGATGTTGCACGTCCTGCGACAGCAAGGAGGCCTGGACGGCGCGGCGCTGCTGACGACGATCAACGAAACCGCGGATCGGGTGGCGATGCACGGCGTGCGGCGCGCCCTCCTCCAGGCGCAGGCGAAGGCGGCTGGCCTGCCGCTCCACGTGATCCCGCTGCCGCATCCCTGTCCGAATGACGTGTACGAAGCGCGCATGCGTGCTGCGGTGGAGCAGGCGGTCGCCGACGGCTTCGCGTACGCGGCCTTCGGAGATCTGTTTCTCGAAGACGTCCGCGCGTACCGCGAGCGCCATCTCGCGGGCACCGGGCTCACGCCGCTCTTCCCGTTGTGGGGCCGTGATACCGCGGCGCTGGCGCGCGAGATCGTCGGCGCCGGCGTGAAGGCGACCGTCACCTGCGTGGACCCGCGCGCGCTCGACCGCCGCTTCGCCGGCCGCGCCTTCGACGCGGCGCTTCTCGCCGAGCTTCCGCCGGGCGTCGATCCCTGCGGCGAGCGCGGCGAGTTCCACACGGTCGTCACGGCCGGACCGATGTTCGAGCGGGAGATCGCCGTGAGGTCCGGTGACGTCGTGGAGCGGGACGGCTTCGTCTTCGCGGACGTGCTACCCGACGAACTCGACCGGAATCCGTGACGGGATGAGGCCCCGCTCGAACGACTCCGCGTAGAGCCGCTCGAGCGCCGCGCGGCCGCGCGGGCCGTAGTCGAGCGTCAGGTCGTTCACGTACATGCTCACGAACGTGTCGGTGCGCGCGCGGTCGAGCCCGCGCCCGAACTGCTGCGCGTACTCCACCGCCGGCACCCGGTGCGCGAGCGCGTGCGCGATGCTGTCTCGCAGCAGGCGCGAGACCCGGCGCATCATCTCCGGCCCGAGATCGCGCCTGATGATGTTGCCGCCGAGCGGCAGCGGCAGGCCGCCGGTTCGATCCGCCCACCACTCACCGAGATCGACCACCTTCGCGAACCCTTCCTCGAGGTACGTGAGCTGTCCTTCATGAATCAGGAGGCCGGCGTCCACACGCCCACTCGCCACCGCCTCCTGAATCCGATCGAACGGAACGACCACGTACTCGAAATCCGGTTCGTGCAGGCGCAGCGCGAGGTACGCGGTCGTCAGCGTCCCGGGAATCGCGACCTTCAGCCCCTTGACCGCACGGGGTCCGCCCGCGCGCGAGACCACCAGCGGGCCGTACCGATCGCCCATGCTTGCGCCGTGCGGCAGGAGCGCGTACCTGTCCGCCAGATGCGCGTACGCGTGGAACGACACCGCTGTCACTTCGTAGCGTCCCTCGAACGCGGCGCGGTTCAGCGTCTCGATGTCGGCGAGGACCTGGTCGACCTCGAGATCCCCCGCGTCGACGGCGCCGCTCGCGAGACCGTAGAACATGAACGCATCATCGGAATCCGGGCTGTGGGCGACGGTGATACGCATGCGGTCCTTCGTTCCTAGTCCTTCGTTCCTAGTCCTTGGTCCTTGGTCCTTGGTCCCTGGTCCTTGGTCCCTGGTCCTTGGTCCTTGGTCCTGGTCCTTGGTCCCTGGTCCTTGGGTCTCCTGGCCCCTGGGAAAGCGTGCCGGGGTGCGCGGCGCGCTAGATGTCGTCGTCGACCGGCTGAGCGTACGGGCGCGAGGCGCGGCGGACGACGATTGTGAGGCCGAAGAGAATGATGACGGCCGAGGCCGCGGCGCCGAGGTAGATCCCGGCGCCCGTCGTCGTCTCGGCCGGCGGCCGTGCGTCCAGGCCGTATACGATCGTCGTCTTCTGCGCGTCGACCCACGCGCGATCCTCGGCGGCGCGCATCATGACGCGCTGCCCGAAGAGGTGGACGCCCAGCGCGACCAGGCCGACGAGCAGCAGCGGATGGCGCGAGTTGCGGCGCGTCGCGATGCTGAGCGACGCGAGCAGGACGGCGAGGCCGCCGAGCGCCAGCACCCACAGCATCGCCATGCGGGGCACGCCGACCGCGACATCGCCCACGTACACCCACGGCAGGAACGCGCTCACGATCAGCAGCGCGCCACCCGCGATCGCGAGGTAGTAGGCACGCATGCTGTGCCCGGCCGCCGCGACGGCCGCGCTCCGCAAAGACATGGACCGGAGTGTACCACAGGGGTAGAATCGATCTTTTCAGGAGCGCGAGCCATGAAAGCGATCAGCGCCGTCATTCAAGGGCAGGACACGGCGGTGGTGCAGCCGCAGGCAAGCGTGGTCGAGGCCGTGCGCGTCATGACCGCGC
The DNA here is from genome assembly GCA_050745085.1 of Vicinamibacterales bacterium. Lineage (GTDB taxonomy): Bacteria > Acidobacteriota > Vicinamibacteria > Vicinamibacterales > 2-12-FULL-66-21 > DATAEE01. The sequence goes on along the minus strand of JBOGJB010000545.1, from coordinate 7,748 downwards.
GCAACATCGGCGCCGTGCCGGTCGTCGAAGGCGAGCGCCTCGTCGGGATCTTCACCGAGCGCGACGTCATGGCCCGCGTCGTGGCGGTCGGCCTCGACCCGAAGAGCACGCGGGTCGGCGACGTGATGAGCCCGGACCTCGTGACCGCCGACGTGCGCGATTCCTGCGACACCTGCCTGCGCCGCTTGCAGCAGGCGCGCGTCCGCCACCTCATCGTGTTGAACGACGGCCGACTGGCTGGAATCCTCTCCTTGCGAGATCTGCTGGCGGTCGATGCGGACGAGAAGGACGAAGCGATCAATCTGTTGAACGCGTACGTCCACTACATCCCGGCGGACCTCGCGCGCAAGCCCTAGCAGTCCGCTAGCGCGGAGGATCGGACTTCTTCTTCGACTTGTCGAGGCCCTTGTCGATCAGCCACTTCATCAGCGCCATCGCCGGCGTCAGCAGATCGGCAGGCGGCGACTTGAACTCCTGAGGCGTGACGAGATTCAAAAACTCCTGATGTGTGGGCGAGCCGTACTGCACGGCCCCGGCCGTCGCGTCGAAGTTGTTGAAGATGTCGATCTGCGGAGACTTCCCGTACACCTCGACGTAATACTCCAGCCTGAGGCCGCTCGTTTTCGACGCGGGCGCTTGCGCGAGCTTGCGCCGGATCCGCTCGACCGAGACCGGCAGCTCCTTGACCGGTTGGTCAGACGCGGCCTTGGCCCGTCCGTTCTCGGCCGGTCGGGCGCGCGGCTCCCCCGTCGCCTGCCCGGCATACGCTGAGGCCGGGCCGGCCAGCAGGGTGACGATGAGGACGAGCGCAAGCGGCCTCATGCTGAGCTTTTGACGCTCGGGGTGGGCTCCTGGCCGCCCGCCCCGGTTGCACGAAGATGGTGCACAACGCGCGCCACTCGTTCGGCCGCCTCGTCCACTTCCTCGGTCGTGGTGAACCGGCTGAGGCCGAACCGGATCGTGGCGCGCGCGAGCTCAGCGGGAATCCCGAGCGCCTGCAGCACGTGTGACGGAGCGGCCGTCGCCGACGCGCAGGCGGCGCCGGGCGATACCGCCAGATCGCCGAGCGCGATCAGCAGCCCCTCCCCTTCAATCCCCTCGAAGCTGACGTTCAGGTTATGCGGCAACCGCGCGGCCATCGATCCGTTGACGGCGACGCCTACGAGCCGGGACGTCAGGCCGTCGAGCAGACGATCGCGCAGCGCCGCCAGGCGATCGCCTTCGGACGCCATCTCGTCGCGCGCGATCGCGCAGGCGCGCCCGAGCCCGACGATGCCCGGCACGTTGAGCGTGCCGGAGCGCAGGCCCCCCTCGTGGCCGCCGCCGTCGACGAGCGGCTGGATCTCGAGACGCGGCCGCTGCCGCCGGATGTAGAGCGCGCCGGCTCCTTTCGGCCCGTACAACTTGTGCGCCGACACTGACGCGAGGTCCACGCCCCAGTCGTTCAGCGACAGCGGGACCTTGCCGGCCGCCTGCGCGATGTCGGAGTGAAAGACCGCGCCGCTGGCGTGCGCGATCCGCGCCGCGTCGGCGATCGGCTGGAGGACGCCGATCTCGTTGTTGGCCGCCATGACGCTCACGAGGAGCGTCGATCGATCGACGGCGCGCTCCAGAGCGTCGAGCGGGAGGAGGCCGTCCCGTGCGACCGGGAGCCGGACGATCTCGAGCCCCTCGCGCTCGAGCCGCGCGCAGATGTCGAGGACCGAGTCGTGCTCGATTGCCGTCGTGACGATCCGCCGGCCGCGATCGCGGCGCGCGTTGACCAGCCCCTTGATCGCGAGGTTGTTCGACTCGGTCGCGCCGCTCGTGAACACAATTTCGCGAGCGCTCGCGCCGAGAAGCGACGCGACCTCCTCGCGCGCCTTCTGGACCGCATTCGCAGCGTCGTGGCCGTAGGCATGGGACCGGCTCGAGGCGTTGCCGAAGCGCTCGGTAAAGAACGGCAGCATCGCCTCAAGCACGCGTGGGTCGACCGGGGTCGTCGCGTGCGAATCAAGGTAGATGGGGCGCTTCGCGGGTGCCTGGTGCTTCATGCGTGGTGCCGGGTGCGAGCCGGATGTGCCGGGTGGGGCGCCTCGTGTCTGGCTACAGCATACCTCCGCGTACTTGTAAAACATGCTTGACACAGGGCCGGCGTCTGAGTAAAGCTTACTTTACTTAAAGCAAATCATGCTTTACAGGAGGAACGGGACTATGGCCGAAATACAGCAGGCCAACAGCGTGACGGCAGCCTCGGGTCGTCGTTTCTACGCGGCCACTGCGGCCGCCATCCTGACCTACTTCGGCGCGCGCCTGGTGCTGGAAATGCACCAGCTCCCGGTGGCGGGGCGCCTGATCGCGGCGCTCGTGCCGGTGCCGTTTTTCGCCTGGCTCCTGTACGAGCTCGTCCGCGGCGCGCGTGGGCTGGACGAAATGCAGCGCCGCATCCAGCTCGAAGCCGTGGCGATCGCTTACCCGCTCGTGGTGATGCTGCTCATGACGCTCGGCCTGGTGGAGCTGGTTGTTCCCTTGAACCGAGACGACTGGAGCTACCGCCACGTCTGGCAGATGCAGGGAATCATCTACTGCATCGGCCTGTACACGGCGAAGAGGCGGTATGAATGCAATGACTAACCGCCTGCGGGTGTTGAGAGCGGAACGGGACTGGACGCAGGAGGATCTCGCGGGACGGCTTGGCGTGTCGCGCCAGACCGTCAACGCGATCGAGACGGGACGCTACGACCCGTCGCTGCCGCTGGCGTTCAAGATCGGTGAGGTGTTCGGGCGAAAGATAGAAGAGATCTTCTCGCCGGATGGCGCGCGGTGATTTACCACATCCCGAGCTGCAGCTTCGCCGCGTCGCTCATGCGGTCCTTCGACCACGGCGGATCCCAGACGATCTCGACCCGCGCGTCGCTGACGCCCGGGATCTGCCGCACCTTCTGTCGGACCTCGACCGGCAGCGTCTGCGCCGCGGGGCAGGCGGGCGCGGTGAGCGTCATTTTCACGCCGACGATCGCTGCGCTGTCGACGATGATGTCGTAGACGAGACCCAGCTCGAAGATGTTGACCGGGATCTCCGGGTCGTACACGCTCGACAGCGCCTCGATCACCTTCGGCTTGATCTCCATAGTCTTCAGCGGATCACGGACGAGATCGTCCACGGGTTGGCTCACGGCCTCTACGGACGACGTTGGCGGCGGGTCGGGCACGACAGGAATCTGAGTCATGGTCGACAGCAGGCACCTAGGCAGTCTGACTAAGAACTAAGGACTAAGAACTACGGACTAAGGACCAAGGACCAAGGACCAAGGACCAAGGACTACTCCGTAGACACGACCTCAGGCCTGTCCTGTTTTACCGCAGCCCTCATCGTGTGCCAGGCTAGGCTGGCGCACTTCACGCGAACCGGAAACTCGCGCACGCCGGCCAGGACCGACAGCTTGCCGAGCGGCTCGACCGGCGTGTCGGGCGGCGCTGTCACCATGCGGTGGAACCGCTCGAACAGCGCCTCCGCTTCGGCGACCGACTTCCCTTTCAGCGCCTCGGTCATCAGCGACGCCGATGCTTTCGAGATGGCGCAGCCCGAGCCCTGAAAGCCCACGTCGCGAATCACGCCGCCGTCAACGTGGAGAAACAGCGTCAGCCGGTCGCCGCACAGCGGGTTGAAGCCTTCGGCGCGGCGGTTCGCTCCCTCGAGCGCCCGGAAGTTTCGCGGACGCCTGTTGTGGTCGAGGATGACCTCCTGGTAGAGCTCGTTGAGTTCGGACATTGATCACGGGTCCGGTTGAAGCCGGACGCTACAGAAAAATGGCGCGAGCCTTGTCAAGCGCCGCTACGAGCGCATCCACGTCGTCCATCGTGTTGTAGATGCCGAACGACGCCCGGATCGTCGCCGGCACGCCGAAGCGGTCCATCACCGGCTGCGCGCAGTGCTGGCCCGACCGCACCGCGACCCCTTCGGCATCGAGGATGGTCCCCGCGTCGTGGGGGTGAATGCCGTCGAGCGTGAACGACAGCACGCCGGTCTTCTGGCGCGCGGTGCCGAAGATCCGCGTGCCGGGGATTTCGGCCACACGCGATGTCGCCGCCGCCAGGAGCGCGTCCTCGTGCTCGAGCACGGCCGCGCGGTCGAATCCTTCGAGGTAGTCGATGGCGGCGCCGAAGCCGACGACGCCGGCGATGTTCGGCGTTCCCGCCTCGAACTTGTACGGCAGCACGTTGTAGGTCGTCTTCTCGAAGCTCACCGACTGGATCATGTCGCCGCCGCCCTGGTATGGCGGCATCCGCTCGAGCAGCTCCGTGCGACCGTAGAGGAGACCGGTCGCGGTCGGCCCGTACATCTTGTGCCCCGACAGCACGTAGAAGTCGCAGCCGAGCGCCTGCACGTCGATCGGCAGGTGCGGCGCGGCCTGGGCGCCATCCACGAGCACGACCGCGCCGCGGGCGTGCGCCCGCTCGACGATGTCCCGCACGGGGTTGATCGTGCCGAGCGCGTTCGAGACGTGCGCGATCGCCACGACCTTCGTCCGGTCGGACAGGATCCGCTCGAACTCGTCCATGACGAGCTCGCCGCGATCGTCGATCGGCACCACGCGCAGCCGCGCGCCCGTCTGCTCGCACGCGAGCTGCCACGGGACGATGTTCGAATGATGCTCCATCCAGGAGATCACCACCTCGTCGCCCGGCGTCAACACCAATCGGCCGTAGCTGTGCGCGACCAGGTTGATGCCGTCGGTCGTGCCGCGGGTGAGGATGACCGCGCGCGACTCGGGCGCGTTTACGAAGCGCTGTGCCTTCAGCCTCGCTCCTTCGTACGCCCCGGTGGCGCGCTCGCTGAGCATGTGGGTCGCGCGATGGATGTTGGCGTTGGCTTCCTCGTAGTAGCGGTCGAGCGCCTCGATGACGGCGCGAGGCTTCTGGCTCGTGTTGGCGCTGTCGAGGTAGACCAGGGGCTTGCCGTGCACGCGCTGCGAAAGGATCGGAAAGTCCGCGCGCACCCGCGTGACGTCGAAGCGCGTCGAGGAAACCGTGCCGGGGATCATGTGGCTGCCGTACGGACCTTCAGGCCCGTCCCTCCAGGTCCGGCGCGAGCTGCTCGAAGAGCGCCGTCTCCATCTGCACGCGAACCGGCTCGACCTTGATCGCGTTCAGGATCTCGCCCGCGAACGCGTGGATCAGCACATCGCGCGCCTCGGCGGCGGTCAGGCCGCGCGTCTGCAGATAGAACATCGCTTCGTCGTCGAGCTGGCCGATCGCCGCCCCGTGCGTGCACTTGACGTCGTCGGCGAAGATCTCCAGCTGCGGCTTCGTGTTGATCTGCGCGTCGTCGGACAGGAGCAGCGCGCGGTTGGTCTGCTTCGCGTCTGTCTTCTGCGCGTCCGGACGGACGACGATCTTCCCGTTGAAGATGGCGCGCGCCTTCCCGGCGATGATGCCCTTGTACAGCTCGTGGCTCGCGCAGTGCGGCATCGCGTGGTCGATCACCGTGTGGGTGTCCACGAGCCGGCGGCCGTCGCTGAAGTAGAGGCCGTTCAGCGTGCACTCCCCGCCCTCGCCCGCGAGCACGGCCAGGATGTCGTTCCGGACGATGTGGCCGCCGAAGGCGAACGACTGCGACGTGAACGTGCTCGAGCGGCCGAGGCGCACCTCCATCGTGGCCATGTGGTAGGCCGTCACCGGCTCGCGCTGATCCTTGTAGTGCTCGACCACCGCGCGATCGCCCAGGACGACCTCCGTCACCGCGTTCATCAGGTACGGCGTGCCGGGGGCCCCGATGTAGGTCTCGACGATCGTCGCCTGCGCATTGGCTCCCGCGACCACGACGACGCGCGGATGCGCGACCGCGGGAGCCGCGCCGGGCACGGTCACGATGACGATGTGGATCGGATCCTGTACGACCGTGCCGGCCGGGATGCTGACGAGCGCTCCGTCGTCGAGAAAGGCGGTGTTCAGCGCCACGAACGGACGGCCGTCGAACGCCACCTTCCCGAGTTGGTGCTCGACCGCGGTCGTGTCGTTCGCGAGCGCCGCCGCAAGGCCCCCCGCGTTGACGTGCGACGCGCTCGACACCGTCGACAGACCGGCGATGAACCGGCCGTTGACGACCACCAGACGGGCCGCGACGCCGTCGAAGGCGACGCCGCTCACAAGGCCGAGGGGGTCAGCGCCATCGGCCGGCTCGCCCGCCAGAGGGAACCGCGTCTCGGCAATCGGCGCGATGCTGGTGAAGCGCCACTCCTCGTCGCGCGTAGTCGGGAAGCCGGTCTCGGCGAAGCGCGTGAGCGCGCGGCTCCGCAGCTCGCGCAGCCAGGACGGCGCGGACGCGCCGCGCCCGCGCACGAAACAGTCGTACTCGGTCAGGAGGAAGTCGTGCCGCTCCGCGACGGCTCCGGCAGCTGCGTTCACGCCTTCGCTCCCGCGGCCTCGAGCCAGGCGTAGCCCTTCTCCTCGAGCTCCAGCGCCAGCTCCTTCCCGCCCGAGCGCACGATGACGCCGTCGTTCAGTACGTGCACGTAGTCCGGCACGATGTAGTTGAGCAGCCGCTGATAGTGCGTGACGACGATGAACGCGCGATCCTTGCTCCGCATGGCGTTGACGCCGTGGGCGACGACGCGCAGGGCGTCGATGTCGAGGCCCGAGTCGGTCTCGTCCAGAATCGCCAGCGTCGGCTCGAGCACCGCCATCTGGAAGATCTCGTTGCGCTTCTTCTCGCCGCCGGAGAACCCTTCGTTCACGGCGCGGCTAAGCATGCCCTGATCGATGTCGAGCAGCGCCGCCTTGTCGCGAATGAGCGCCATGAACTCCATCGCGTCCAGCTCCTCGAGCCCCTGGTGCTTCCGCCTCGCGTTGAGCGCGGCCTTCAGGAAGTACGCGTTGTTCACCCCGGCGATCTCGACCGGATACTGGAACGCCATGAACAGGCCCTCGCGGGCGCGCTCGTCCGGATCCATCGCGAGGAGGTCCTGACCCAGATACCGCGCCTCGCCCGCCTTCACCGTCAGATTCACCCCGTGGAGGATGTCCTTGCCCTCGGCGCGGACCTTCAGATTCCTGACCTCTAACATCGTTATCCCACCGATCCTTCGAGCGATACGCCCAGGAGCTTCTGCGCCTCGACCGCGAATTCCATCGGCAGCTCGCGGAACACCTGCTTGCAGAACCCGCTGACGATCATGTTGACCGCGTCCTCGGCCGACAGCCCGCGCTGGCGACAGTAGAAGATCTGTTCGTCGCCGATCTTCGAGGTCGACGCCTCGTGCTCGACCCGCGCCGACGTGTTCTTGATCTCCAGGTACGGGAAGGTGTGCGCGCCGCACTTGTCGCCGATGAGCAGCGAGTCGCACTGCGAGTAGTTGCGCGCGTTGGTCGCGTTCTTCCCGATCTTCACCGCGCCGCGGTACGTGTTCTGCCCCAGCCCCGCCGAGATCCCCTTCGACACGATGGTGCTCTTCGTGTGCTTGCCGAGGTGGATCATCTTGGTGCCGGTGTCCGCCTGCTGGCGGTTGTTGGTCACGGCGACCGAGTAGAACTCGCCGATGGATCGATCCCCTTGCAGGATGCAGCTCGGGTACTACCACGTGATCGCCGAGCCGGTTTCGACCTGGGTCCACGTGATCTTCGAGCGGCGTCCCTGGCACAGGCCGCGCTTGGTGACGAAGTTGTAGATCCCGCCCTTGCCTTCCTTGTCGCCGGGATACCAGTTCTGGATCGTCGAGTACTTGATTGTCGCGTTGTCGAGCGCGACCAGCTCGACGACCGCCGCGTGG
>JBOGJB010000544.1:0-10562 GCA_050745085.1 Vicinamibacterales bacterium | reverse complement strand
AGCGTAGACTCTCGGCGGCCGATGTCGCGAATTGCGATGTGAAGGTTCTCGACTTCGGCCTCGCGAAGCTCGTCGAGCGGGCGGCGACCGCCGAGACGATGTCGGCGCTGGGGACACGACCGGGCTTGATCATGGGCACGGCGGCGTACATGTCTCCTGAGCAGGCCGAAGGCCGCCCGGTCGACGCGCGGTCCGACATTTTTTCGTTCGGCGCCGTTCTCTACGAGATGCTGACCGGCCGCCGGCCGTTCGCCGGCACGACAGAGATGGGCATCATCACGGCGATCCTGCGCGATCACCCGCCGTCGCTTCGCAGCGTGCGATCGGACATCCCCGCGGAGGTGCAGGCGATCGTGGACCGATGCCTCGCGAAGGATCCGGCGGCCCGCTACGCGGACGCCGGGGCACTCCGGGCGGAGCTCGACGCGATCCACGCAAAGCTGACCCGCCCGGCCGAGGCAACCTGGCGGCGCCCCGCCGTGCTGATCCCGCTGGGGATCGTGCTCGCGTCCGCCGCGGCCGTCGGGGTGTGGCAGACCATCCAGACGCGGCGCGTCCGATGGGTGCAAGAGGAGGCCATCCCCGAGATCGAGCGGCTGCAAGTGAGCGATCGTTCGCTCGATGCCGTGCGGCTGGCCCGGCAGGCGGAGCCGTACGCGCCGGTCGAGATCGCCCGGGTGCGTCAGGCATGGTTTGCGATGAATCTGGCGACCGCGCCGGAGGGGGCCGACGTCGAGATCAAGAACTATCTGACGCTGGACGCGCCGTGGGAGCCGCTCGGGCGAACCCCGCTCCGCGACCAACGTGTGCCCTTTGGCTATTACCGCGTGCGCATCGCCAAACCGGGATACCTGCCGCTCGAGATCGCGAGCGCCTCACTGGGCCGGCCCCCGATTCCCCTCACGCCCGAGCAGCCGGTCATGTCCGGAATGGTGCCTGTCCCAGGGCGGATCATACGGCGTCGGCATCGCGGAACCCGTTCGTCTGCCCGACTACTGGATCGACAAGCTCGAGGTCACGAACCGCGAGTTCAGGAAATTCGTCGATGCCGGCGGATATCGCGACGCCGAGTACTGGAAGGAGCCGTTCCGTGAGGGCAGCCGACTGCTGACGTTCGACGAGGCGATGGCGCGCTTTCGCGATTCGACCGGCAGGATCGGTCCGGCGACGTGGGAGCTGGGGACCTATCCGGAAGGACGGTCGGATTTCCCGGTTGGCGGGATCAGCTGGTTCGAGGCGGCGGCCCACGCCGAGTTCGCGGGCAAGAGCCTCCCCACGCTGTATCACTGGTATCGAGCCGCCCCGCCGCAGGAGATCTTCTCGGACATCCTGAATCTCAGCAATTTCGACGGGAAGGGTCCGACCAGGACCGGAGAGCGTCAGGGCCTCGGACCGTGGGGCACGCTCGACATGGCGGGCAACGTGAAGGAGTGGTGCGCGAACGTGGCGCAGGGAACGAGCCTGCGCTACATCCTCGGGGGCGGCTGGGACGAACCGAGCTACCGGTACCGCGAGTCCGACGCGCGGAATCCGTGGGACCGTTCGCCGACGTTTGGTATGCGCCTCGTGAAGAACCTCGGTCCGGCCGACGAGGCCGCGGCTCCCGTGGCACGGGTCTACGGCGATCCGAAGAGCGTCGTGCCGGTCTCCGATGAGCTCTTCGACGTGTATCGGCGCTTTTACATGTACGACCGCACGCCGCTCAACGCGCGAGTGGACGGGACGGACGACGGGGCGCCTCACTGGCGTAAGGAAACCATCAGCTTCGACGCGGCCTATGCAGGAGAGCGGATTGCCGCCTACCTCTTCCTGCCGAAGAACGCAGCACCCCCGTACCAGACTATCGTGCTCTTTCCGAGCGCGTATGCCGTCAGTGGCGCGTCGAGCCAGAACCTTGACTTCTCCACGTTCGATTTCATCATCCGCAGCGGCCGCGCACTGCTCTACCCGGTCTATCAGGGCACCTTCGAGCGGCGGAGGCCCACCGCCGCTGGTCCGAGCGGCAGGCGCGATCTGCACGTGCAGTGGGCGAAGGATTTCTTCAGAGCCGTCGACTACCTGGAGACGCGGCAGGACGTCGACATGGAGCGGCTCGGGTACTACAGTCTGAGCATGGGCGCATACTTCGGTTCCATCCCGGTCTCGCTCGAGCCGCGGATCAAGGTCGCGGTGTTCGCGTCCGGCGGCCTGCGCTTCAACTATCCTCCCGAAATCCAGCCCGCGAACTTCGCGCCGCGGGTGAAAGTGCCGGTCCTCCTGGTCAACGGCCGTGACGACTTCCAGGCGCCCATCGAGTCGCAGCTCCGGCTGCTCGAACTGCTGGGCACACCCGCCGAGCACAAGCGCCACGTGGCGCTGGAGGGCGGGCACGCGCCGAGCGACATGCGGGGTCTGATCCGCGAGGTCCTCGACTGGTACGACAAGTACCTGGGAGCCGTTCGATAGTTTGCTGCGCCAGGCACGATATTCGATTCATGGCTGATCGGACCATCGGGCGATATCATCGGGTCGTCGGGGAATCTGATTATCGCGGCAAGGGATTGAGGTATCCGGCTATTGAGCTGTCGAGCTTCACAGACGTTCAAATTTTCTGTTTCGCGCCCGCTTGTAGACGCTGAAGTCGGGGTCGAACGTAAGGATTCGCGCCTCCTGGTGGATCTCGACGCAGCGAATGAGACATGCGTCCGCAAACGAGATCGGCCGATCGGAATACTTCCTCAGTAGCGCCTCGATGTTCGTCCAGTGCTCCTCGGCCGAAATCGGCACGTCGTACACCCCGCGTCGGCCGAGAGCGACCACTTCGGACGGGCCTGCAGCATGCGCCTTCCGCATCAGGAAACAGGCTTCGGCGACGACCGCCTCGCAACAGCGAAACGGCGGCAGGCACTCGGCGAACAGTTTGCGCGCTCACCCGTGATGGGCTTCGTTCTCAGAGAGCAGCGCAAGCAAAACGCGGCGACCGGGCGGGCTCACCCTCCCTCGGCGGCGCCGTCGGATCAAGCCCCGCGGCCCTGCGCGCCGGATCAGCGATGGCAACCCAAACGCGGACGGAAGAATCCTGATTGACTTTGGTTCCGCCCGGGAGTAGCGTCACTGCGCTCTACACACCAGACTGGCAACCACGATAGCGCGATCGGACACGCTCCCGCGGCGGTGTTCCAATGGCCTTGTTATCCGCAGCCCCGGTCCTGCTCCCGCTAAAAAAGCTGCGCGTTAGAGGTGGTTGTCTGGACGGCCTCAGCTTCCTGTGGCTGGAAATTACACGTCGCTGCAATCTCAGGTGCGTGCACTGTTACGCCAGTTCAGGCCCCGACCTACCGCTCGCCGAGAGGATGACGTTTCTTGATTGGTGCCGCGTGATGGGTGAAGCGCGAGCCATAGGCTGTCGCCGGCTGCAGTTCATAGGTGGTGAGCCCACGGTCCATCCAGATCTGGAAAGGCTTCTCGAGCACGCGACGTGCGTGGGTTTCAAGCGTTGCGAAGTCTTCACCAACGCTACGCTCGTCCGCGAAGATCTCGTTCAAACATTCAAAGCCCTGGGAGTCCGGGTCCATTTCTCGTTCTACTCGTTCGATCCAGCCGTCCACGACCGGATTACGGGTCAAAAAGGCAGCTTCGAACGGACGGTCGAGGGGATACGCCAACTGGTCCGACGCAGAGTCCGGCTTACCGCGGGCATCATCCTCCTTCCGGAGAACGCCGCGCACCTGAGGAAAACAAGGAAGTTCCTGAGGAGTCTCGGAGTCGACGAGATCGGCACCGATCGTGTGCGCGGCGTCGGGCGAGGTGAGCAGTTCGTACCAGGGGAAAAACCGCTGGATGAACTCTGCGGCCGATGCTGGAGCGGCAAACTCTGCATCGATGCCAGTGGCGATGCGCACCCCTGTGTGTTTTCACGCTTCGCGACGGTCGGCAACGTCCTGGAGGAAGGACTCGGGACGGTCGTCGCCGGCGCACGGTTACGCGCCTTCCGGCGCGGGATGTTCCTCGGAAATCAAGGAGGGTAGGAATGATCTGCGAGCCGGTGGAAAAATTCAAGATGGCTGTCCAGACGTCAAACTTCTGGATCGGCTTCGTTGCGGGGGTGATCGTGACTTTGCTTGTGCGGTGGCTCCTGGGCTAGGCTGCCGGCGCCCATCGCCAAGTCAAGTGAGGACCGGAGCTAGCGCCCGGCAGATGTCACGCGCTTCAGCTCCTCGAACCAGTTCAGGACGAAGTTGATCCGCGTAGGCGGGTCTCCGGTCGCCATCTCCTGCACCATCACGAACGACTGCCCATTCGGCAGCGCATCGTATTGGCCGTACGGACCGTCGAAGAGCTCGCGCGGAGCGCCGTGAAGGAGATCCGGCCTGGTTTCGATATCAAGCGCCATCAGCTTGCCGCCGACCCGGTAGAAGAGCTCCTTTCCATTGGAACCCCACCGCGGCGATCTGCCGCCGTTTGCAGAAACCTTCCGACGCGGATTGATCTCAGGATAGGGCCGCATGTATATCTCGGTTTGTCCACCTGCTTCGCCCGATTCATAGGCAATAAAGCGGCCATCCGGCGAGAATTCGGGGTTCGACTCGTTGTAAGGCGAGCGCAGGAATACCTTCCGCGACCGAGAGTCAATCGAATAGATCCAGATGTCGAGCCCCGTCTCCGGATTCTCCTCCCAGTACGCGAGCAGCCGGCCATCAGGCGACCAGGAGCTCGGATAGGTCGGATACCGAGCCGCTACAAGTTTCTCCACCGTTCCATTACGGAGATCCTGCCGGTAGATACTAGCCAGACCATCTCTCGTCGATGAAAACGCCATCCATCTCGCGCCCGGCTCCCAGAGCGGAAATGCGTCCCAACTGGGAGAATCGGTCAGCCGGTTGAGCGTCTTCCGGAAGAGATCGTAGGTCCAGATATCGACCTGCTGATCGACGAGCGTGACCGCCACTTGGCGGCCGTCGGGAGACACGCGCGGGACGCGATACGCGCGCCGCTCGTCGAGCAGCGGCCTGGCCTTGCCGGTCCGATCCACGGAGACCAGCGTCGACCTGGTTGGCTGCCGCCCGCCGGAAATGTAGACGAGGGTTCCCGTGTCGGAGAAAGCGAAGTCGGCGTAGCCCGTCCAGGAGCTGACCCATAGATCCTTGAGCAGCGCGACGGCGGGGCCCGTGACCGCCAGCGATTCCGGGTCGAACGGCGCGGCCACAACCGAATCGCCCTGCACGAAAATGAGGTGACCCGTCGGCGCGTAATGCGGGTAGTACGCTGATTTGAGAACGAGTTTGGGGCTGCCGCCGTTTAGATCGACGGCCACGATATCGGCTTGGTCGAACGTTCCCCGGGCCGGGCTGCTCGTGAAGAGCGCAACACGGCCCCCCGGCAGCAGCGTGGGCCACCTGTGCTGGGCCGCCTCGGCTTTTGTCACCGGCTGCGGAGTCCCTCCCGCAGCCGGCACACGGACCAGGCCGTAGTTGGACGCGAACAGAATCGTGTCATCCGGCGCCCACGCCGCCCCGACTCGGAAGTCGGCGTCCGCGATGACGACCGGCTCGCCACCGCCGATTGACACCCGTTTGAGCTTGCGGTCGTCCTCGTCATAGAAGCCCACCCACTCACCTCGAGGAGAGAAGAACGGGCTGCGGCCGCCTTGCGTGCCTCCGATCGGCCGCGCCTCGAGGTCATCCAGCCGCTTCAGATACAGCATCGAGTGGGTGCCGCTCTCGAGCACATACACGGCCGTCCTGCCGTCGGGCGACACGGCCACCGATGGTCCAAACCCGAGCCGTGGCGCGAGTCCGGATGGCGGAGCCGTCGGCAGGTGAATCGCGGTCAGCGGCTCGCTCCGTCCAAGGAACCGCGCGACGGCGAAACCACCCACCAGTCCCAGGATGGTCAGACCACCCACCGCGACAGGCCGGAGCCACGCCGGACGTGGGGGCGATGCGTCGGCCTGGTCGGTGACCGAAGACGCGCCCGTCTCGGCGGAGTCGAGGAAGAGGCGCACATCCGCCATGTGCCGGAGGCGGTTCTTCCGGTCGCGCACCAGGCAGTACGTTACGAGCGTGCGCAGCGATGACGGCGTGCCGGCCAGGGACGCCCATGGAAGGTCTCCAAGGAGAACCGCGGCTCTAACGTCGGCGTCGCTCGCTCCGTCGAAGGCCTTGGCGCCCGTAAGCATCTCGAAGAGCACGCAGCCGAACGCCCAGATGTCCGTGGCGCTGTCGACTGGCCCGCCGCGCGCCTGTTCCGGCGACATGTAGGCCGGCGTGCCCAGGATTACCCCTTCACGGGTCCTCGCATCCGCAGCCGTCGGATCGTCGCCGTGCTTGTCGTCCTCCAACGCCCTCGCCAGGCCGAAGTCGAGCACCTTTACGGTGCCATCCGACTTCACTTTCACATTGCCGGGTTTCAGATCGCGATGGACGATCCCCTTCTCGTGCGCCGCCTCCATTGCCCCGGCAATCTGCCTGGCGATGTCAATCGTCTCGCGCACCCCCAGGGGGCCCCGAGCGAGGCGCTGAGCCAGCGTCTCGCCCTCAACCAGCTCCAGCACCAGGAAGAAGGTGCCCGCGTGTTCCTCCAGGCCGTGAATGGCGGCGACGTTCGGGTGGTTGAGCGCAGCCAGCAGGTGAGCTTCGCGCTTGAAGCGAGCCAGGCGGTCGGCGTTCGTGGCCACCTCGGGTCGAAGTAACTTGATCGCTACCGCGCGGTTCAGACGCGTGTCATGGGCACGGTAGACCACGCCCATCCCGCCCTCGCCGATCTGCTCGACGATTCGGTAGTGGCCGAGGGCTTCTCCTATCATCCCCACCTTGCCCACAAGGTTTGTCAGGTCAAACTACGCCTTCACGGGCGAATCTCCAAACCAGCTGCACTTTTGCCCCGCTTAGCGCATCGTCGTCATCGCGCGCGTGAGCGCCAGCGCGGCGAGCAGCCCGACAAAGATGCCGGCCGTGCTCAGGCGCAGGCCGTGGCCGACGACGAAACGAAGAATGCGGCCCGGCGAGGCGCCGAGCGCCATGCGGACGCCGATTTCAGCCGTGTGCTGGCGCACGACCGTCGAGAGCACGCCGTAAAGCCCCACCGACACGAGCAGCGTCCGACCAGAGTCGGAGAGCGTCAGCCTCGGACCGCGGGGCACGCTCGACATGGCGGGCAACGTGAAGGAGTGGTGCGCGAACGTGGCGCAGGGAACGATCCTGCGCTACGTCCTCGGGGGCGCGCGCACCGACCAGGACGACGCCACGAGGTGTAGGGCGCCCTCTGGACTCATCCGAGTGGCGCGACGATCTCGAGCAGCTCGCGCCTGGCGCGGACGACGGCCTTGAGGGGAATCGTGCGATCGAACGTCGCGAGCCGGCCGCCGCGCTTCTTTGCCAGCCCGAGAAGATAGATGTCGGTGAGCTGACGGTGGCTGCTCAGAAACGCGGGATCGAACAGCGTCTCATCCCGCAGCGAGACGTCGTCCATCCAGAAGTGATAGTCGGCGCCCTTGCAAAACCGCCGGAGCCGAGCCACGAGCTCCGACGGACGGGAGATCCCCGCGCCGTACGCAGGATTGGCGAGCACGCGCACGAACCCGTTCTCGGTCACCGGACACGTGGCCCAGCCGGCGGAGCGATTGTCCGCGAACCAGTCGTGCGCGGTCTCGTGATGAATATGGTCGGGATCGAAGAGCGCGACGAGCAGGTTGACGTCGAGGAGCGCCGGTGTCACGGCTGATCGCGCAGCGCGTTCACCTGGCGCATCGTCGGCCTTGGCCCGCCGGCCGGCCTTCGCGGCAGGATCGGCACGCCGTTCCTGAGCCGGGCCCGCTCGGACGTGGGCTCGAGCCCCTTGCGCGCCAGCTCGGACAGCACCTGACCCGCGGTCACCCGCCGGCTCGCCGCGATCTCTTTCGCCGCCTGCAGGACGTCGTCGTCGATGTCGAGGGTGGTGCGCACGACCGGATCATCACGCATCACGCATCAGATGTCAACCCAACTCACCCCCCGGGCACTCCTTGCGCCTGCCGGTCCCGCTCAGTTGAGGACCTGCGCAGTTTCACAGGCGCCTTGATGCGCCAGCCGTTCCTGACGAGCTCGGCCAGCGCGACGTGCTCGACCTCCTTCAAGGCGATGAGGATCGCGCCGAAGCCGTCGTAGTGGGGGGTCTGGCCATGGGCTGACGACCCTCAAGGGTCGCACTACGACATACTTCACTCGATGTCGGTCACGACCGCAGCAACGAATGCTCCGCTTCGGCGCGAGCTGGGCCTTGCGGCGGTCGGCGCCGTTGTCGTCGGCGACATGCTCGGGTCGGGCATCTTCTTCACGCCCGGCGAGCTCGCCGCGTCCGCGCGCGCGCCGTGGCAGGTGTACCTCCTCTGGACGCTCGCGGGCGGCATCACGCTCTGCGGCGCGCTGACGCTCGCCGAGCTGGCCAGCCGCCTGCCGCACGCCGGCGCGCCCTTCCACATCATCCTCGACAGCTTCGGACCGTTCTGGGCGTTCCTGATGATCTGGATGCAGGTGCTCGTCGCCGGGCCGGGGTCGATCGCCGGCCTCGCCATCGCCTTCGGCGAGTTCGCTACGCGCTTCGGCGCCGAGCTCGAGCTGGCGGTTCGCTGGCCGGCCGCGGCGTGGGGCACCGCGGCGATTGCGTTCTTCGCGGGCGTGAACCTGCTCGGCGTGCGCTGGGGTGGACGCACGCAAATCACGCTCACGATCCTGAAGATCGGAGGGCTGCTCGTGCTCGTGGGCGGAAGCCTGTGGCTCGTGGATCGGGCAGCCGCGGCTCCGATCGTCGAGCCCGTGCTGCAGCCCCGCACCGCGGGCGTCGTCGAGTTCCTCCGGGTCATGGGGCTCGGCATCGCCGCCGTGTTGTTCACCTACGACGGATGGATAGACGTCTCGTACCTTTCGGCGGAAATAAAGGACCCTCGCCGCACGCTCGCCCGCGCGCTCGGCTTCGGCGTGGCGACGGTGACGCTGCTCTACGTGCTGGCCAACTATGCGTACCTGCGTGTCCTGCCACTCGAGGCCATGCGCGAGAATCCCGCGACGATCGCGTCGGACGTGGCGCGCGCGGCGTTCGGCCCGACGGGCGGCGCGCTGCTGAATGGCCTGATCATCGTGTCCATTTTCGGCGCGCTCGGCGGCCTCATCATGACGCTGCCCCGCTTGTACTACGCAGCGGCCGCCCAGTACACGGCAGAGTCCCTCGGTGCGGCCCGCATCTTCGCGCCGCTGGCGATTGTCACCACGCGAAGTGCTGTGCCCTCGGGATCGCTGCTCTTCGCGTCGGCGGCGGCGATCCTCGCGGTCTTTTTTTTTGGTACGTTCTCCCGCATCGTCAACTTCTTCGTCGTGCCGCTGCAGCTCGCCAATATTCTCATGGTCGCGGCAATCTTTCCGATGCGGCGCCGGACGCCGCATCCCGCCGACGCGTATCGCTCCCCCGCGTATCCGCTCCTTCCGCTCGTCTACATCGCGACGATCGCCGTGTTCCTCGCCACGGCCATCGTCTTTCATCCGTACGAGGCGCTCGCCGGCGTGGGCTTGACGCTGCTCGGATGGCCGGCATATGTCTGGATGCACAAATTCAATGACGATCACAACCAATGACGACTTACGGCGTTCGTAACGCCTACGGCACGCTCAAGCGCGTGCTCATGCACCGGCCGGGGCCGGAGCTGGACTTCGTCACCGACAAGACGCTCGACGAATTCCACTTCGCCCGGCCGGTCGATCGTGAACGGTTCGTCGCCGACTACGACGCGATGCTGGATCGGTTCCGGGCGCACGGCGTCGAAGTGCTCCTCGTCGCGGACGTCCTCGCGTCGGATGCGGACGCGATCTGCTACATGGCCCGGCGCCCCAACATGACCTACACGCGCGACCTGGCCGTGGTGCTGCCGACCGGCGCGGTGCTGATGGGGCCCTGGCAGAAGGGACGGCAGGGCGACCAGGAAATGTTGGCGCGCGCGTTCAAGCGGCTCGGCGTCCCGATCCTGGCGGCGATCGAAGCGCCCGGGTACCTCGAGGGCGGAGGCGTGACGATGATCGGCGACGATACGGTCGTGGCCTCGCTGTGCGACCGGGCGACGCCGCCCGGGCTGCGGACGCTGCGGGACGCCGCGTTCGCTGCCGGCTCGCGGTACTTCCTCGAAGTCCCGCTGCCGCGCGGCCACATCCACATCGACGGCATCTTCATGGTGCTCGACGAGCGGCTCTGCCTGGTTTGCGAAGACTCGCTGTCGACCTTTCCGTGCCGCCTGTACGAGCGCGGCAGGACAGACTTCCGTCACGTCATGTTCCTCGAGCACCTCGATGCCCGCGGCTTCACTCGCATTCCCATCACGTACGACGAGCGCCGCGCCGGCCACCTCAACGTCGTCGTCACGGAGCGAGCGCGCCGTGCAGTCGGGTTCGAGTCGGCTGTGCGCGTCAGGGAGGCGATGGCGCGCCACGGCTGGACGCTCGACACGTTTCCGGCCGAAGAGCTCTTCGTGGGCAAGGGCGGGGCCCACTGCATGACCTGTCCGGTTCTGGTGGTGTAGTCGTCACAGCGCGGGACGAGGTCCACCATCAAGCCCCTAGTCC
>JBOGJB010000543.1:0-4394 GCA_050745085.1 Vicinamibacterales bacterium | reverse complement strand
AACAGGCTGGGCGGCCCCAGGCGGCCGGTCGTCAAATCGAGACTGCCCGGAATCGATGCCTCGACGCTCGTGTAGCGCACTTCGTTGCGCAACATCTCCATCATTCGGCCCCGATGAAGCTCTGGATCCGTGAGGTGCGCGGTGAGAATGAGGTAGGGATACAGATCCGCCCCGGAGTTGTGCGGCGTGTACTCGGGCGCGCTGGCGCCCACCGAACGGTCGCCTCCGGGTCTGGGAACCCGGTCGGGCAGGAGCAGCGTGCGCGGGTCAGCGTGTGCGAGCCACGCGCGCATCACGCGCTCCATGGCCGACACGGCCCGCTCGAACCGCCGTCCTCGTTCGCGCGCGAGCGCGGCCGGCGAGATCTCCTCAGCCGGAACGTTAGCCACGGCGCTCAGAGCGACGCTGACGGTCACGGTGACGAGACCTCGAAGCCGGCGGTCCACATCGACCTCCTATGCTGGCGGCGTAGTATCTTACGCGGCGATGATTACGTTCTGGCCCGCAGTGTCGAGGTTGACCTTCTTTTTGCTCATGGCCGGCGCCAGCGCGTCCCAGACGCGGGCTGTCGAAAGCACGCTGGAGATTATCGACGTGGCGACCGGCGCGCGTCAGGTCGTGTATCGGGCCCGCGAGCACTTCGAGGCGCCGAACTGGTCCCTCGACGGGCGCTTTCTCGTCTTCAACCGCACCGGCCGCCTGTACCGGGTGCCGACGACCGGCGGGACGCCCGAAGCGATCAATTCGGGGTCGGCGAACCGGCTGAACAACGACCACGGGTTCTCACCGGATGGCCGCTTGCTCGCGATCAGTCATTCCCCCGAACGGCAGTCCTTGATCTTCGTGCTGCCTGCCGCCGGCGGCGAGCCCCGCCTCGTCACGCCCCAGGGCCCCTCGTACTGGCACGGCTGGTCGCCTGACGGCAAGACCCTGACCTATTGCGCGCAGCGCAACGGCGAGTTCGACGTGTACACGATCCCAGTCGAGGGCGGACCGGAGACGCGGCTGACGACGGCTCAGGGCCTGGACGATGGTCCGGACTACACGCCGGATGGACGGTTCATCTACTTCAACTCGGAGCGCAGCGGAGTCATGCGCATCTGGCGCATGGCGGCTGACGGGAGCGCGCAGGAGCAGATGACGTTCGACGAGGCGTACGCTGACTGGTTTCCACACCCGTCACCCGACGGCCGCTGGGTCGTCTTTCTCTCGTACGATCGGGCGGTGAAGGGACACCCGGCCAACCACGACGTGGTGCTGCGGCTGATGCCGCTCGCGGGCGGCGCGCCGAAAGTACTCTTGAAGCTGTTCGGAGGACAGGGCACGATCAACGTGCCGTCGTGGTCGCCCGACAGTTCGCGGTTTGCGTTCGTCAGCTACCGGTTGATCGACCCCGAATAGCACTCGATCAACCTTCACTCGGCGCGCGAGACGACCTCTCGAGCGCCGGCTGTCTGCTGAAGGTCTGCAATGACCGCCCGCATATATTCGGCGGCGAGACGCGCGTTCTGTTCGGCGAATTCGATGCCGACGGTCCTGCCATCAACCTTCGGCAAGGAATGGCACAGCTCGTAGCCGATGTACCCCTCGTAGCCGATCTCTAGCAGGCCACTGACGAAGTCCGCGTAGAAGTCCTCGGCCGTGAGACCGCCGTCGGAGCGCCGGACGTACCCCCGCACGTGGCCATCGACGTCCTGGCTGCTGTAATCGTTGTTGGCGGCGACGGCGTAGATGTCGACCCCCGCCGCATCCGCCCTCTTCCGAACCTCGAGGCACCGGTTCGTCGGCAGATCCAGGGGATTGCCGTGCGGACGCTTGCCGTCGACCTCGATGCCGGTGTACCCGTACTCGCGGGTGCGCTCGATGAGCTGTTCGAGCGTGAGCGCCGGGCCTCGATACCAGACGCCCAGGAAGGTAATGCTGTAAAGGCCGACGTTCATGGCTGCTCCCTCCCCGTTTTGTTGCGGCGAAGACCGTCGCTTCGTTGTCAACGGCGGTGAGGTTCCCTATCGCTTTCAGCGAGGGCCGATGACGTCGACCGCGGCACGGACACCCGCGGCCAACTTCTGTGCCGGCCCAACCCCGAAGTAGTGGAGAAACACCACCACCGGCTCCACGCCGGTCATGTGATGGTGAATGGCGACGACGTCGATGCCTTTGGCGCGAAGCGCCTTGAGAACCGGCGTCACCTCGTGTTCGAGCATGGCCACGTCGCCGGCGACCATGGCGTCGGCGTCCGTGCCGACAAACGCCGCCCACGTGTTGAGGCCCATCCTCGCGTTGATCCGTGCGCCGTGCTCGCGCATGTCGATGTCGGCCCGGCCGATGGTGATCTTATAGACCGATCCGCTTTGCTCCCCGCCGTGGCCGACGATCTTCGCCAGCGCGGCTCCGTCGAGTGATCGCGCCGCCGACGACGCGGCAGCGGTCGGCGTCGAGCGCTTCGCCGCCGCGTCGATCAGCGCGACAGCTGGTTTGAGCTTCTGCGCGAGCTCCGTGGCCGGCCCGCGGCCGTGCACGTGCATGTAGAAAATGCGTGGCTGCTCCCGGAAGAAGTGGTTGTGAAGCGCGGTCACGTCCAGGCCGTTGTCGAGCAGCGCGGACATCACCGGGTTGACTTCGTCTTCCGTCAGAACGAGGTCGCCCATCATCACGTCGGCCCCATCGCTCCCCTTCGTCAGGGCCACCCAACCGCCAAACCCGAAGGGCGTCGGCGCGACGCGCTCCGCAATCCTTACCGAGAGGTCATTGCGTGGGATGTTGACCTTCAGCACGCCTTCCTTGAAGTCCCCGGTCTTCCCGAGCGTGGTCAAGACGGTCGCGTACTCGTTCGGCACCTCCTGCGCGACTGCTGTGCCAGGCGGCACGAGAACGGCGATGAAGGTTACGAGCGCGAGGCGCTGGACAGGCTGCATCACAAACCCCCGGTGTTGGCCCCCGAAGCATACTGCTTCCGGGTTCAAGTAAACACGCGACTCGACCGCCTTCTCTGTATTTTCAGTGGTTGGCAGTGCTCGGAGTAAGCTTCGTCCACCGTGAGCCCCGGCGATCCCGCCGCATTGCTCCTCGTCACGCTCCTCGGCGTCGCTCTGGTGGTCCTTCTGATCACCTGGCTGCGGATGCCGGCGTTCATCGCGCTGGCGGCCGGATCGTTCTTCGTGGGTCTGGCCGCGCGCATGCCGCTGGCAGATATTCCGCGCGCGTTTCAGCAGGGAATCGGCGACACCCTGGGGTTCATCGCCGTGGTGATCGGCCTGGGCACGGTCATCGGCAAGCTGCTGGCGGAGTCGGGAGGCGCGGTCGTGGTCTCGCGAGCGCTGTCGCGGACGCTGGGCGAGCGGCGCCTCGACTGGGCCATGATGCTCTCCGGATTCATCATCGGCCTCCCCGTGTTCTTCCAGGTTGGCCTGGTGCTGCTCGCGCCGGTGCTGTTCACGTTGACGCGCGCCACGGGCAGTTCTCTGATTCGGCTGGGCATCCCGATGGTTGCGGGCCTGTCCGTCGCGCATGGCCTCGTGCCGCCGCACCCGGGACCGCTCGCCGCCATCGAGCTGCTCCACGCCGACACGGGGCGGACATTGTTCTATTCGCTGATCGTCGGTCTTCCGGTCGCCATCGTCGCGGGACCGCTGTTCGGCCGCTTCATCAGCCGGCGCGTGCGCGTCGAGGCGGGAGGCATGGCGGATCAGCTCACGGGAAGCAGGACCGCGTCGCGCGCCCCGTCGCTCGCCGTCACGTTGATCACGATCCTGCTCCCTGTGCTGCTGATGCTTCTCGCGGCGTTGGCGCAGGCCACTTTGTCTAACGGCGCCGTCCGGCGATGGCTCGGGTTCGCGGGAAGTCCGCTCGTCGCGATGTTGCTCGCGACGCTCCTCTCGCTCTACACGTTCGGCCGGGCATGCGGTTTCGACCGCGTTCGTCTGCTGCGCTTCGCGGACGAATCGCTCCCGCCCATCGCAAGCGTGCTCCTCGTTGTGGGCGCCGGCGGCGGGTTCGGCCGGGTGCTGGACGCCGCCGGAGCGGACACCGCGATCGCGCAAGCCATGGGGGGATTCCAGCTGTCGCCGCTCGTGCTCGGCTGGGTCATCGCGTCGCTGCTCCGCCTGGCGGTGGGCTCGGCCACCGTCGCCGTCGTGACCGCCGCCGGTATCATGACGCCGATCGCCATGGCCATGCCGCACGTAAACAAGGATCTGTTGGTGGTCGCGATCGGCGCCGGCTCGCTCATCGCGTCGCACGTGAACGACGGAGGGTTCTGGCTGGTGAAGGAATACTTCAACATGAGCGTCCCGCAGACCGTCGCGACGTGGACGATGATGGAAACGATCATCGCGGTCGCCGGTCTCACCGGCGTGCTTCTTCTCGGTCTGGTAGTGGGCTGACCGTGTCGGACG
>JBOGJB010000542.1:0-13747 GCA_050745085.1 Vicinamibacterales bacterium | reverse complement strand
GCCCGACCCGTCGGCCGTCCTCCAGGCGTTCGGCGAGGACCTCGACGCCGTGGTCGACGCCGGGCCTGCGCCGGGAGGCGCGCCATCCACGATCGTCGATGCCCGGGGCAACGCGCCACGCCTGGTCCGGGAAGGGGCGATCGCGTGGGCGGCAGTGC
Organism: Vicinamibacterales bacterium; assembly: GCA_050745085.1. GTDB lineage: Bacteria > Acidobacteriota > Vicinamibacteria > Vicinamibacterales > 2-12-FULL-66-21 > DATAEE01. The sequence goes on along the minus strand of JBOGJB010000542.1, from coordinate 13,589 downwards.
TAGAATCGCTGAAGTGAGTGAACGCGCGGCGCTCGTGGGACTGGTCAGCGGCGGTCTCAACCGCGTCGATCCCGATCATGCGCTCGACGAACTGGGCGGCCTCGCGGAAGCTGCCGGAGCGCGCGTCGTCCTCCGCGTCCTGCAGGATCGTCCCAAGCCGGATCCGGCGACGTTTCTCGGCAGCGGAAAGGTGGACACGCTCGCGGCCGCCTGCGCGGAGACCGGCGCCGACGTCGTCATCTTCGACAACGAGCTGTCGCCGGCGCAGCTCCGCAACCTCGAATCGAAACTCGATCGGAAGGTCGTTGATCGTACGCAGCTGATCCTCGACATCTTCTCGCGGCGCGCCCGCACGCGCGAAGGGAAGCTGCAGGTCGAGCTGGCGCAGCTCGTGTACCTCATGCCGCGGCTGGTTGGCGCGGGGGCCGCGCTTTCGCGGCTCGGCGGCGGCATCGGCACGCGCGGACCGGGCGAGACCAAACTTGAAACCGACCGGCGCCGCATTCGCCATCGCATCAGCGCGCTCGGACGCGACATCGACGCCGTGCGCCGGCGCCGGAGCCAGCTCCGCGAACGCCGTCACAAGGAGGCGGTGCCGACCGTCGCGCTCGTCGGCTACACCAACGCCGGCAAGACGACGCTGTTCAATGCGCTGACCGGAGATGCCGCGCAGACGTCGAACGCGCTCTTCGTGACGCTGGACCCGCTCGTCCGCCGCGTGCGGCTGCCCGATCGCCGCCAGCTCCTCATCTCGGACACGGTGGGATTCATCGATCGCCTGCCGCATCAGCTCGTCGCCGCGTTCCGGGCGACGCTCGAGGAGGTGGCGGCCGCGGATCTGCTCGTCCACGTCGTCGATGCGTCGGCGCCGGATCGAACGAGGCGGATCGACGCGGTGAGGCGCGTGCTCGCGGAGGTGGACGCCGCCGCCGTCCCGTCGCTCGAGGTCTTCAACAAGTGCGACCTGCTCGCGCCAGACGACGTGCGGCGGCTGCAGGCCGCGAACCCGTCGGGGCTGTGCCTGTCGGCGCTGACCGGGGACGGGCGGCAGGAGCTCGTCGACGCGATCGTCTCGCGTCTCTCGCTGGATACCGCGCGCGTCACGCTCGAATTCGACGCGGCATCGGACGCCGATCGCGCGCGGGTCGCGCAGCTCTACCGGCACGCGCGGGTGCTGCGTCACGTTACGAGCAACGGACGCGTCTCGCTCGAAGCCGATGTGCCGCGGCGGCTGCTCAATCAGTTACGTGGGTAGACTCCTCTTCGTCGTCCTCTTCGTCGCCGCGGCGTGCGCCCCAAAGACCGCGCCGCCGGCGACCTCCGGCCCTCGCTTTCCCGCGTTCATGTTTCCCCCCGTGCCGCAGGCGCTCGACGGCTCCGACGCGGCGGCCGCGCACCGGATCGGCTGGGACGCGCTGCAGGCGGGCGATCTGCGCCAGGCGGAGCGGCGCTTCGGCTCGGCGCTCAAGAACACCCCGGATTTTTTTCCGTCGGAGGCGGCGCTTGGCTACGTCGCGCTCGCCCGGCGCGATACTCGCGCCGCGGTGGACCATTTCTCGCGCGCGCTCGCCCGGGAGCCGACCTACGTGCCGGCACTCGTCGGCCGCGGCGACGCGCTCCTCGCGGCGGGGCGTGAGGAAGAAGCGATCGTCAGCTTCGAGGCGGCGGTGGCGGCGGACCCATCGGACACATCGCTCGATGGCATCCGGGACCGCATCGCCACGCTGCGGTTCAAGCTGGTCGAGGAGACGATTGCCGCGGCGCGTCGCGAGGCGGACGACGGGCACTTCGACGCAGCGCGCGACCGCTACATGCGGGCGATCGCAGCCTCGCCCGAGAGCGCGTTCCTCTATCGCGAGCTGGCCGTGGTGGAGCAGCGCGCCGGACGCGTCGATACGGCGCTCGAGGCGGCGCGGCGGGCGGCCGAGCTGGACAGGGCCGACCCGCGCCCGCTCCTGACGATCGGCGAAGTGCACGAAGCGCGCAACGAGTTCGAGGAGGCGGCGCGCGCCTACGAGCAGGCGGCCGCGATCGAGCCCGGGCCGGAGCTCGCCGCTCGCATCGAGCGGGTGCGCGACCGCGCGGCGTTGGCGAAGCTCCCGGCGTCGTATCAGGCGATCGGAGCCGCGGAGAGCCTCACCCGCGGCGATGTCGCCGCGCTCATCGGCGTGCGGCTCGATCAGCTCGTCGCGAAGGCCGGGCGGCGAACCGCGGTCGTGATGACCGACACGCGCCGACATTGGGCCGCGCCCTGGATCCTCGCGGTCGCGCGTGCCGGCATCATGCCGGTCTATCCGAACCACACGTTCCAGCCCGGCGCGACGGTCAACCGGGGCGATCTGGCGGAGGCGCTCGCGCGCGCGCTCGAGGTCATCGCCACCCGCGATCCGAAGGCGGCGCGCGGATGGCTCGAGGCGAAGCCGTATTTCACCGATCTGTCGCCCGGCCACCCGAGCTACCCGGCCGCCGCGCTGGCGGTCGCCGCGGGAGCGATGGCGCCGCTCGAGGGGAACACGTTCCAGGCCTCGCGTCCGGTCACCGGAGCGGAAGCGGCCGCGGCCGTCGAGCGCGTCCGGGCGCTCTGGAACCGCCGGCCGTGACCGGATCGCTCACCGCCGCCAACCAGCTCACGCTGCTGCGGGTGCTGCTGATCCCCGCCTTCGTTCTCTTTCTGCTGTATGGCCATCCCGGTTGGGCGCTGCTGACGTTCCTGGCCGCCGGGGTCACCGACGGGCTCGACGGACTGATCGCGCGCCGCACCGGCCAGAAGACCACGCTCGGCGCCTGGCTCGACCCGATGGCCGACAAGTTGCTCCTCGTCACGACCTTCGTCGTCCTCACGCTCCCGGATCTGGGATTTCCGAACCGGATTCCGCTGTGGCTCACGGTCCTGATCATCAGCCGCGACGTCGCCATCGTCCTGACGGTGGTGATCGTCAACCTGGCGGTAGGGCGGCGTACCTTCCATCCATCGTTCTGGGGCAAGACGGCCACCGCGATCTACGTCGGGACCGGCGTTGCCGCGCTGACGTTCAACTATTTGGGACAGCCGTCGCCGGTCGTCACCGTCTGCATCTACGCTTCGCTGGTCATCACGGTCGTTTCGGCGCTCGATTACGTCTGGCGCGGCGCACATACGCTGGGCCAGCCATAAAGCCTGTGCTATCCTTAAAGCCCCTTCAACTCAAGATCTAGAACGCTCCTGCCGAAACTCTAGGTGCGGATCTCCGGAGTGGTGTCTTCGGGGCGCTGGAGACGGACACATGCTCGACACGATCAAGAAGCTCGGCGGAGGAGGCATGGGCAAAATGGTACGGGAACAAACCGACGAGCTGCTGACGCTCATCAACACAGCGCGCGAAGAGCGCGGCGCGCTGAGCACGATGCTCAGTCAGGTGCAGCTGCAAGGCACGCGGCTGTCTCAGGCGTCGAAGTCGCTCCAGCAGGTGGACGAGAAGGCGACGGAGGTCGGCACGCGGATCGACGAGATCGCGGACCGCATCACCCAGATTGATCGCCAGGTCGCGGCCGTCGAGACGCTCGACGGCAAAGTGAAGGCGCTCGACGACACGGTCGCCGGCGCGCAGCGCGACGCGGACAAGCTCGTCGCCCCCGACGGAGAGCTGCAGAAGCATAGGAAGGACGTGCAGAGCCTGTCGTCGCTGGCGCTGCAGACGCACGCGAGCCTCGACGCGCTCAAGAAGGATCAGGCGCTGCTCGAGGAGCTGCGCGATCAGCTCAGGCAGACGGTCGGCGAGATGAAGGACACCGCCGAGCGCGCGGGCGTGCTCACGACCGACGTCGAACACCTCCGCGGCGCGTCGGGCCAGCTCGCGCAGGAGTACGCGCGGCTGCGCGAGTCCACGCGCGAATCGCGCGACGAGGCCAACGCCGTCGCCGAGACGGTCAAGGAAGTCGAGCAGAAGCTCGGCGCGCTCGCCACGCTCCAGGAGATGAGCAAGACGACCGAGGAGCGGATGGCGTCGCTCAACGCGCTGGCCGAGCACGTGGCGCAGAAGGTCAAGGCGCTCGAGGGCCAGAAGGCCACCGTCGAGCACGCGGTCGTCGAAGCCAACCGCCTGAACGAGCTGGTCTGGCACATGGAGGTCCAGATCGGAAAGCTCAACGAGGGGTCGAAGCAGGCGGCGCGGGCCGAAGAGACGGTGGAGCGGATCGAAAGGCTCGCGGGTGACACCACCGCGCAGCTCGAGTCGGCGCTCAAGGCCAAGGAAACCTTCGCGCTCGACGTCGCGAGACTCGAGCGCGATCGGACGACGCTCGGCGAGTTCATCCGGAGCTACCTCGAGACGCTGTCGGTCGAGAAAAAGGAATTCGACGCCTTCGAAAGCCGGGTGCGCGTGCTCGAGACGTCGGTCGCCGAAGCCGAGAAGGGGATGGACGCGCTGGCGGCGCGCGAGCGCAACGTCATCGCCATCTCCCAGAAGGTGGACGGGATCGGCCCAGAGCTCCAGCGCCTGACGTCGCAGGCCGAGGACCTGGAGAAGAAGCAGGCGGCGCTCGACGGGCTCCAGGAAGGCCTCGCGCAGGTGGACGAGCTGTCGCAGAAGACCGCGCGGCAGTTCGAGAGCCTCTGCACGAGTCGGCAGGACCTCGAGACGCTGAAGGGGGAGATCCAGGAGTTCTACAAGAGTCACGCGGCGGCCAGCCAGCTCCGCGACCGGCTCGCCGCGGATCGGTCGGCGCTCGAGAGCTTCCTCGAGCGGCTCGCGACCTTCAGCGTCGGCGTGCCCGAGCTCGACGCCAAGATGGACGCCATCACCGGCAAGCTGTCGGTGGTGGATGAGGGGACGCAGAAGGCGGCCAACCTCGTGGCGATCGCCGACGACCTCGATCGCCAGATGAATCGCATCGCCGGCCACCAGCAGTTCATCGAGCGGATCGAGGCGCGGCTGAACGCACTCAACAGCTTCACGTCGGACGTGGATGGCAAGATCGAGGATCAGGTCAAACGCCGCGCGGAGATCGAGGCGCTCAAGAACCTGTGCGACGGCCTCGGCATCCAGGTGACCGACGCGCAGCAGAAGCTCGAGGCGGTCAACGCGCTCCAGAACAAGCTGCTGCCGCTCACGGCGCAGCTCTCCATGCTCAAGAGCCAGCTCGACAAGGCGCACGCGCGGTTTCAGGCCGTGCGCCAAGAGGAGGCGGAGCTGGAGGCACAGGAGAAACGCCTGGCGGAGATGCTCGCGACCAGCCGGACGCTGTCGGCCGAGGCGATCGAGCGCCAGAAGCAGGTGCAGGGCCTCGTCGAGGCACTGGCGCATTCGACGGTGGTGAAGGACGAGCTGGTGGAGGAGTTGACGCGCGTCCAGGGGCGCCAGCGCGATGTCGCAGGCCACATGGAGGCGTCCGACGATCAGCTCAAGCGGCTCGACGCGACGCTCAAGCAGCTCGACCAGCGCCGTACGCAGATTGCCTTCACCGAAAAGCGGATCGCCTCGTTCGAGGGACGCCTCGGCGAGCTGAAGCAGATGACCGAGGACGTGGACCGCAAGATTCAGGCGCTCGCGGCGCGCGAGGGGGTCGTCGACGCGATCAAGAAGGAAGTCGAGAGCGTCCACGAGATCAGCGCGCGCAGCAAGTCGGACCTGCAGCACGTCGAGGAGCACCGCGCGGACGTCGCGGCGCTCAAGGCGCGCGTGGATGAGGTGCTGGCCGGCGTCGGCGAAACCGAGACGCGGCTCGCCGACATCGGCGCGCGCAAGGCGCTCGTCGGCGAGGTCCAGCTCAAGACCAACGTCATCGTCAACATGCTCGAGGACGTGCGGCTCAACATGGAGGCGCTCGGCGAGCAGAAGGCGGTGCTCGACCACGTCATGGACAGCGTCACGAAGCTCGGCGAGATGGTCCAGGAAGCGCAGGCGACGCTCAAGTCGCTCCAGACCGAGCGCGAGCTGGCGGAGCGCATCGAGCGCGGGATCAAGGGTCTTCGCTCGAAGACGAAGACGGCCTAGACGGATCGGGCGATCGGCGATCGCCAGATCGTCCATCGCCAGATGCCGGCGCAAGTACTTTGCGAAAGTAAGCGATCGTCTTGAAGAGCCCGGCCTCGAGGCCGACCTTCGGCTCCCAGCCAAGGAGCGTGCGGGCCCGCGTGATGTCAGGTTTGCGCACCTTCGGGTCGTCTTCGGGCAGGGGACGATAGCCGATAGGGGAGGACGATGCCGTCAGCCGCTTGATCGTCCGCGCGATCTCCTCGATCGTCATCTCGTGCGCGTTGCCGATGTTGACCGGCTCGTTCACCTGCGACGCCATCAGGCGCAGGATCCCGTCCACCAGGTCGCTGATGTAGCAGAAGCTGCGCGTCTGCGCGCCGCTGCCGAAGATCGTGAGCTCCTCGCCCCGCAGCGCCTGTGAGATGAACGCCGGCACCGCGCGGCCGTCGTTCGTCCGCATCCGCGGGCCGTAGGTGTTGAAGATCCGCACGATCTTCGTGTTCAACCCGTGATACCGGTGGTAGGCGACCGTCATCGCCTCGGCGAAGCGCTTCGCTTCGTCGTACACGCCGCGCGGGCCGATCGGGTTGACGTTGCCCCAGTAGGTTTCCTTCTGCGGGTGCTCGAGCGGGTCGCCGTACACCTCGGAGGTCGAGGCGAGCACGAACGTCGCTCCCTTCGCCTTGGCGAGCCCCAGCGCCTTGTGCGTGCCGAGCGCGCCGACTTTCAGCGTGGGAATCGGCAGCTCGAGGTAGTCGATCGGGCTGGCAGGGCTGGCCCAGTGGAGGACGTAGTCGACCGGTCCCTCGATGTTGATATAGTTGGTGACGTCATGTTTGACGAAGGTGAAGTCGCGGTTGGAGAGGTGCGCGATGTTCGCCGTCGAGCCCGTCAGGAGGTTGTCGATGCCGACGACGGAGGCGCCGCGATCGAGGAGCGCGTCGGCGAGGTGCGAGCCGATGAAGCCGGCGGCCCCCGTGATGACGACCCTGCGGCCCTTCACACGGCGCGCGAGAAGCCGCGCAGGACGGTCAGCCACATGATCTTGAGGTCGAGCCTCACCGACCAGTTCTCGATGTAGTAGAGGTCGTACTCGATCCGCTTCTCGATCGACGTGTTGCCGCGCCAGCCGTTGACCTGGGCCCAGCCCGTGATGCCCGCCTTCACCTTGTGGCGAAGCATATACTGCGGGATGCGCTGTTTGAACTGCGCGACGAAGAACGGCCGCTCCGGCCGCGGCCCGACGATCGACATGTCCCCCTTGAGGACGTTCCAGAACTGCGGCAGCTCGTCGAGGTCCCAGCGCCGCAGGTAGCCTCCGAGAGGCGTGCAGCGCGGGTCGTCGTCGCGCGCCCAGACCGGTCCGCTGTCGGTTTCGGCGTTCGCGTACATCGAGCGGAACTTGTACACGGCGAACGCCTTCCCGTCGAGCCCCATGCGCTCCTGCCGGTAGAACACCGGCCCCGGCGACGTCAGCCGGACGAGCAGCGCGACAGCCCCCATCGGCAGCGTGAGGAAGAGCAGCGCGACCGCCGAGATCGCGATGTCGATCATCCGCTTGAGGACGCTGTTGAGCCCCTGCAGCGGCACGTCGTTGATCGAGATAATCGGGACGCCGTCGAGGTCCTCCAGCCGCGCGCGAAGCGCCATGAACTGCAGCAGGTCCGGCACCACGTGAACGTCGATCATCTCGCGGCCGGTTTGCTCGATGACGGTGAGCATCCGCGCGTGCTCCTCGAGCGGGAGCGCCACGTAGACGTGATCCACCCGCTCCCGCTGGCAGATCTCGCCGGTCTCCTCGAGCGTGCCCAGGAGCGGAAGGCCACGATACCCGATGTGATCGCCCGTCGCGCGGTCGTCCACGAACCCGACGACGCGATAGCCCAGCTCGGCGTGCTCGAGGATCCTGTCTGCGACGAGCCGGCCCAGATCGCCGGACCCCGCGATGAGGACGTGCTTGATGCCCACGCCGGCGCGCCAGCGCCGCTCGAGCGCGTCGCGCACGATCGCGCGCGACCCGTACGCCAGCGCGACGTTGAGAAAGAGAAAGAGGGCCCAGACGTACTGCGACACCTCGTAGGCGCCGCGCTCTTTCGCGGCGTCCGAGGCGAAGTACGTCTGGACGTACAAGGTGCCGAACTGCCCGAGGACGATCGCGACGATCGTCCCGACGAACACCGCGAAGAAGTCATCGACGCGCGAGCGGCCGCGGCGCAGGCGATAGAGTCCCTGCGTCTGGAACGCGAGGGGCACGAGGAGGCCGACGAACGGGAGCAGCGTGACGTATTGGGAAAACGGAGGCTGTCCCTTTGTGATCGGGATCAGACCGGACTCGAACCTGACCGCGTACGCGAGCGCGAACGCCGCCATGCCGAGCATCACATCGGCGAGCACGTGATAGGTCGTCAGCAGCCGGCTCTGGCGCTTTACCATCGCGCGTCCCCGGGCGCGGCGAGCACGTCGGTGATGGCCTCGGTCATGCCGGCCAGAAACCGCTCCTCGGAAAACCGCTCCGCGCGCGCGCGCAGCACCTGGGGGTCGAAGGCGTCCCGCGCGACGCGCCGCATCCCGTCCACGAACGCCTCGACGGTCGCCTCCGTGACGAGCACGCCCGTGACGCCGTCCTCGATCGTCTCGAGCACGCCTCCCGACGCGAGCGCGACCACCGGCCTGCCGCAGGCCTGCGCCTCGACGGGGACAATGCCGAAGTCCTCTTCGCCGGGCATGAGGACGGCCCTGGCGCCCCGGTAGAGGTCGCGCACGGTTTCGTTCGGCACGCGGCCGAGGAACTCCACCGAGGGGCCGGCCAGCCGCTCGAGGCGCGGCCGCTCGGCGCCCACGCCGGCAATCTTCAGCCGCACGCCGGCCTTGGCCGCCGCCGCGATCGCCAGGTCGATCCGTTTGTAAGGGACCAGCGCCGAAACCACCAGGAAATAGTCGCCGGGGGCCGTACCGTCCGGGTGAAAGAAGGCGGTATCGACGGGCGGATACACAACCGTAGCCTGGCGATTATAGTATCGGCGGATCTTCCCGGCAACATGACGCGAGTTCGCGACGAAGCGATCCACGCGTCCGGCCGTCGCGGCGTCCCACCGCGCCATCCGCCGCATCAGCCGCCGCATCAGGCGTGACGTGACGCGTCCCAGCCGCGCCTCGCCGAAGTACGCATCGAACTGGTCCCAGGCGTAGCGCATCGGCGAGTGGCAGTAGCACAGGTGCCGCGTGCGGCCGGTCGTCACAACCGCCTTCGCCGCGCAGTGGCTGCTGCTGACGACGAGATCGAAGCGATCGAGGTCGAACTGCTCGACGGCGAGCGGAAAGAGCGGCAGATACAGCCGGTAGTAGCGCGCCGACCGCGGCAGTCTTTGCACGAACGACGTGTGCACGCTGCGGCCCTCGACGACGGGCGACACGGAGCCGCGGACGTGAACCAGCGTAAACAGCTCGGCCTGCGGATAGAGCCGGCACAGCCCCTCGAGCACTCGCTCGCCGCCGCGCATCCCGGTGAGCCAGTCGTGGATGAAGGCGACGCGCAGGCTCATCGCGCGAGCACCTCCGCGTAGATCTGTCGGATGCGCGCCACCGACTGCTCCCACGAGAAGGCGCGCGCGCGGGCGAGCCCGCGCCGCCGAAGGTCCTCACGCAGCGTGCGGTCGGTCAGCAGCATCCGGACCGCGCCGGCGATCGCATCGGGATCGCGCGGATCGACGAGCAGCGCCGCGTCGCCGACGACCTCGGGCAGCGACGACACGTTCGAGGTGACGACCGGCGTCCCGCTCGCCATCGCCTCGAGCGGTGGCAATCCGAAGCCCTCATAGAGCGACGGGAACACGAACACGTCCGCCAGGCGGTAGAGCACCGCCAGCGTCTCGTCCGGGACAAAGCCGAAGAAGCGGACGTGCTTGTGGAGGTGGTGGCGGTGCACCGCGCGGCGCAGCGCCGCGTACTTCGAGATCTCGTCGCCGATGATGAGGAGCGTGAGGTCGGCAAATCCCTCACCGCGCAGCCGGTGGAACGCCTCGATCAGGCGCTCGAGGTTCTTGTGCGGCTTGATGTTGCCCGCGTACAGCAGGAACGGGGCGTTGAGCTGATAGCGCTCGCGCACCCGGATGACGTCCTCCTCGCACGGCGCCGTCCAGAAGCGATCGTCGATCCCGTTGTAGATGACGTCGATCTTCTCGGGCGGGATGTGACAGAAGCGCAGGATGTCCCGCTTCGAGGCCTCGGACACCGTCAACACCCGGTCGGAGCGGTGCGTCGCGGCCCACATGAACGTCCGCGCGTAGCCCCACGCCAGGCGGTTCGGGAGGTACTGCGGGAACATCAGGTGAATGCAGTCGTGGATCGTGACGACCGACCGACACGAGACGAGCGGCGGGAGCACGTAGTGCGGCGCGTGAAAGAGATCGACCGCTTCGCGGCGCAGGTCCATCGGCACGGAGATCTGCTCGCGGACGGAGTACGGCCGCGACCGATCGGGAACCGCCCGGAAGTTCTCGCCAAGCGCTTTCGCCGCCCGGCAGTCGTCCGGATGGCAGAGCAGCACGTACTCCGACGTGTGGTCCTGCCGCGCGAGCTGGCGGATCAGGTTCCGTACGTAGGTGCCGATGCCGTAGTCGTGGAGCTTTCGGGCGTCGATGGCGATTCTCAAGACTAGGTAGGATCGAGCTTACCGCGGATTCGCAGGTACCCGCGCAGGAATGGGAGCCACCGGGGGTGATGCTTTGCGTAGAAGGCGAGCCGGGCGCGCCGGTAGGCCGCCTCGACCCGGGCCGGCGCCGTGGCGCGCGCGCGTCCTTTCAGGTGCACGATCTCGGCGGCGGGCGTGAACAGGACGGCCCGTCCTCGCGCGCGGTGCGCGGCGCAGAAATCGACGTCTTCGAGGTACATGAAGTACCGCTCGTCCAGCAGCCCGACCGCCTCGGCGTCGGTCCGCCAGACGAGCAGGCACGCGCCGCTGACCCAGTCCACGAGCCGCTCCCGCGCCGTGCGGCTGCGGACGATGCGCCGCGCGGCCCGCAACCCGCGCTGATCGAAGCGGACGACTGTCTTCTGCCGGAGCTCGGCCAGCGGCGCCACCATCGGGCCCCACGACAACTCCGGAATCCCGGCCGTGTCGACCAGCCGCGGCCCGGCCACCGCCGCCCGCGGCGTCCCGACCAGGCGATCGATCAGCCGGTCGAGCGCACCCGACGGGACGATCGTGTCGCTGTTGAGAAGCAGCACGAGCGGCGACCCCGCGGCGCGCGTCTCGCGGATGCCGACGTTGTTTGCCGCCGCGAAGCCGACGTTGCGGTCGAGCGCGACGACGCGGACCGCGGGCCAGTGGTCGCGCAGCATCGCGACCGTGCCGTCTCCCGAGGCGTTGTCCACGACGACGATCTGGTGGGGCGCGGCGGGGGGCGTGCCCATCAAGGATTCCAGGCACCGCGCGAGATGCTCGCGCACGTTGAAGCTGACGATCACGATCGCGACGCCCGGCCGGCCGGTCACCCTTCGACTCGCGCCGCTCGCTCAGGGCGGGCCGCCTGCTCGATCGCGGCGAGCGTATCGGCGGCTGCCCGGTCCCATGAATAGCGGGCGAGCACGGCAGGCGCAGCGGCGAGCGCGGCCCGGCGGCGCACCGGATGCTGCAGCAGCGTGAGGATGGCTTCGCCGAGCGCGTGGGCGTCGCCGATCGGCGCGGTGACCGCGGCGTCGGCGTAGATCTCGCGCGAGAGGGGCGTGTCAGCGACCACAATCGGCACGCCGAAGGCGAGGGCGTCGAGCGGGGTCAATCCGAAGCCTTCGTACTCGGACACGAACACGAAGACCGATGCCCGGCGATAGAACGCGAGGACCTCGTCGTCCCGCGGGTAGTCGTGAACGTCCACGCGATCCGCGATGCCCAGCGCGGCGGCGATGGCGCGCGGCTCTTCGCGCGGATATGTCCGGTTGTCTCCCACGAGCGCCAGCCTCGCCTCGGGCACGTGCCGCGCGACGTGCGCGAAGGCGTGCAGCAGATCCGGAATGCGGCGCCGGTTGAAGAGGGAGCCGACGAAGAGGACCAGCGGTTCGCGGGATGACGAGGCCTCGCGCCACACTCCCTGGCTGTGGTACGAGCCCTGGTTGTGGTGCGAGGCTTCAGCCTCGTCTTGGGCGTGGTACGAGGCGCCATGGTACACGACGCGTACCTTTGACGCGGGCACGCCCAGCCGTTCGACGATCTCGCCGGCCGAGAACGCCGATACCGTCAGCACGACTGATGCCTTCCGCGCCGACAAGCGCGTCAGCAGCCGGCGCCGTGCCCCCTCGCGCCACCGGAACCACTCGGGGTGCGCGGCGTACGATAGATCGTGAATGGTCAGCGCGATCGGCAGATGGACGGCCAGCGGCGCCGTGGACGCGGGTGCGAAGAGAACGTCCGGCCGATCGTGTCGTAGCGCGCGCGCGAAGGTCGCCTGCTCCCAGCGCGTGCCGCCGGTTCCCTCGAGCACGACGGCGCGATCGGCGAATGGTGTGGCGGGCGCAAAAGGCTGATGGGAGTACAGGATGAAGGTGTGACGAGGCCGAGGCGATCCTGCAGGGTCGTGCCACGTCGCGGGGTCGCGCCACTTCTTCAGGAGCTCGAGGAGGTAGCGGCCGACGCCGGTCGGACGGCCCGCCAGCTCCCTCGCATCCACGGCAACCGTCGGCATCAGGCGGCGCGTTCCCGCCGCCGCGCGATCGCGGCGGCGTAGGCGTCGCGCAGCACGCGGGCCGAGTGATCCCAGTCGAAGCGCGCCGCGCGCGCGAGCCCGAGGGTCTCCATGTCGGTCGCGAGCGACGGATCGTCCAGCACGCGCTCGATGGCCGCGGCGAACGTGTCAGGGTCGTCCGGATCGGCCAGCAGCCCGGCGTCGCCGACCAGCTCGGGCAGCGCACCACGATCGCTCGCGATGACCGGCAAGCCCAGCGACATCGCCTCGAGCGCCGTCAGGCCGAACCCTTCGTCGAACGAGGGCAGGACGAGCAGGCTCGCGCCCTCGTAGAGTGCGCGGCGGTGCTCCGGATCGACATAGCCGAGGATCTTGACCCGCCCGTCGAGCGGCGCGCGCCCGGCACGTTCGATCCATGCGGCGGCCGCCGGGGTCGCGCGCCCCGCAAGCCACAGGTCGGGCGCGTCCCGCCGGCGCGCGAGCAGCCGCGCGTACGCGTCGAGCAGACCGCCGATGTTCTTGCGCGGCTCGAGCGTCCCCAGGAAGAGAAGATAGCCGCGCTCTGGCCGGCGTGTCACGCGCTTCCACGGCGGCGCGCCCGCCGGGCACACCACGACGCGTGACGCGTCCAGGTCGAACGTCGCGATGACGTTCCGCGCGGCGAAGTCCGACGAGACGACCACGAGATCGGCGCGGCGCGCGTGGTCGCGCACCAGCCGCGGATAGTCGCGGCGGATTTCGCGCGCGGTGCGCCAGGGATGGCGGAGGAAGTCGAGGTCGTGAATCGTGACCGCCTGCACGGCGCGCCGGGAGGGCAGCAGCAGCGGGTGCGGCGAGTGCGCGACGTCTACGGCCCCCACGCCGAGCGATTCGACGGGCGGCCACTCGAGCCGGTGCCAGACCAGGTTGAGCAGGCGCACCGGCACGCGGCGATCGACGACGGCGGCGGGGGCGAGCT
>JBOGJB010000541.1:0-11592 GCA_050745085.1 Vicinamibacterales bacterium | reverse complement strand
GATCTCCACCGTGCACGTGTACGGCGCGTGCGGCGCCACCGCCGGAACGATGAGCGCGTCGCCCTTCCACCGGACGATGAACTCGCGCGCCGACGCCAGCGAGTCCTCGAAGCTCGCGGCGTCCGGCGCGGGGAACTTGAGCACGGTCTGCGCGCAGAGCGCGCGCAGGCCGGCCGCCGCCGCGGCCTCGGCCACCGCGTGCTCGAAATAGTACATGTCGGCGAAGCAGGTGGTCCCCGACCGAATCATCTCCGCACAGGCGAGCCTCGTGCCGAGCGCGACGAAGTCGGGTCGGACGAAGGCCCGCTCGACCGGCATCATGTACCCCATCAGCCAGACGTCCAGGCGGAGATCGTCGGCGAGTCCGCGCAGGAGCGTCATCGGCGCATGCGTGTGGGCGTTCACGAAGCCCGGCATCACCACGCGTCCTCTGCAATCGATGGTCTCGAGAGCCTCGTACTCCAGGAGGGCGTCGGCGACAGCGAGAATCCTGCCGCTGCTGATAGCTACCGATCCCGGCGCGTGCACCGTGAACCGGTCGTCCATCGTCAGGACGTGCGCGTTGGTGAGCAGGAGGTCGCAGGGCGTGCGCATGTGTCAGGGTTCTACGCCGCGCGTCCCTGGCGTTGATTCTACGAGCCTCACCTGCGGAGCCAGCGTCCAATCGAACTGGTCGAGGTGATCCGGCCCCAATGCTTCGACGGCGCGAAGCGCCGCCGCCGCCGCATCGAGCAGCGCGCGAACATCGATTGCCTGGCAGGCGGGCGCGAACGGCGTCAGGTACATCGACCCGCGGGTCAGCATGTACACGACCCCGTGGTAGTTCCGACGCCGCAGATGATGAAAGGCGACGCCAATCTGAAGGATGCCCTGATAGAGCTGCCGTACCGGACGCGGTTCGGCGCGCCATAGCGTCTCGAGCGTTTCGTGCTGCTCGAAAAACTCGCCGCGATTGAGCTGCGCGATGCCCTCGAGCAGCAGCGGCGGCGGCGGCTCGTCACAATGGGTCATAAGCCGATCATGCATCATGCCGCCGGGCCGGGGGCGACCATTTTCATCTTTCATCGGCGCGCTTCCGCGGGTGTTCCTGTAGACTTGGCCGCGGCGTGAATGGACTCCACCTTTCCCGATCCAATCGTTGACATCGACGCGTCCGAGCAGGCGGGGACCGAGGCGGCGGCCGTGCTCGCGGGCGGCTGCTTCTGGTGCGTAGAAGCCGTGTACCTGCAGCTCGACGGCGTACTGAAGGTGATCTCCGGTTACGCGGGCGGAACGGCCGAAACCGCGAACTATCAGGCCGTCTGCGGCGGAACGACGAATCACGCGGAGGCTGTGCGTATCACATACGATCCGTCACGGATCACCTACGGCCAGATCCTGAAGGTCTTCTTCTGGATTGCACACGACCCGACGCAGCTGAACCGGCAGGGGAACGACGTCGGACGGCAGTACCGCTCGGCGATCTTCCACGCCGACGAACGCCAGCAGGATGTCGCCGCGGCATACATTCGGCAGCTCGATGACGCCCGCGTGTTTCCCGGACCGATCGTCACGACGTTGGAGCCGCTCGACGCGTTCTACGAAGCGGAGCCGTACCACCAGAACTACGCCGCGCGGAATCCGGCGCAGCCGTACGTCGCGTACGTTGCGGCGCCGAAGGTCGAGAAGCTGCGCAGCCGACTGCCGGATAAGCTGAAGTGACGGGCTCGCGCGAGGTAGAATGCACGCCTTCCACGCTCTCAAGGAGGTCGCGATGCCCGCCGGCTTCAGGCTCGTTCGGGTCGCGTCGCTCGTCCTGGTTGCCGCGTCCGCCGCCAGCGCAGCCGCTCAAACTCGGGCCACGACGGGCGACCTCGCGGGGCGCATCGCCGACGCGTCGCAGGCCGTGCTGCCGGGCGTGAGCGTCACCGCGACCAACGCGGACACCGGTCTGGTCCGCACCGTCACGACCGACGCGCAGGGGCGGTTCCTCATCCCGGCGCTGCCGCCGGGCGCCTACACGGTCCACGCCGAGCTGGCCGGGTTCGCGCCGCAAACGCTCGAGCGTGTGCTCGTCACGCTCGGCTCCGCCGTGGACCTGGACGTCACGATGACCCTCGCGAGCCTCTCCGAGGCGATCGTCGTCCAGGGAGAGTCGCCGATGGTCGACCCGCACCGCACGCAGGTGTCGACGACGATCGAGACGACCCAGATCCAGCACCTGCCGACCAACGGCAGAAACTTCATCTCGTTCGCGGCGATCACGCCCGGCGTCACGCTCGACCGCACGCCGCAGCAGGGCGCGTCGGCCACCTCCGGCCTGACCTTCGCCGGCCAGCGCGCCCGCTCGAACAACATCACCGTCGACGGCCTCGACAACAACGACTCCGTGGTCGGCGCCGTCCGCGCGGTTTTCAGCCAGGAGGCGGTCCGCGAGTTCCAGGTCCTCACGCACTCCTACTCCGCCGAGTTCGGCAAGGCCTCGGGCGGCGTCGTCAACATCGTCACGAAGAGCGGGACGAACACGCTCGCCGGTACCGTCTTCGGGTTCTTCCGCGACGAGTCGCTCAACACCAAAGAGCATTTCGAGCAGTTCAATCCGGCCGGCGATCGGATCGATCGCGAGAAGGCGTCGTACGGGCAGAGGCAGTTCGGCGGGACGTTCGGAGGACCGCTGCAGAAGGATCGGATGTTCTTCTTCGGGTCGTTCGAGCGGCTCGACATCGACGCGAACAACTTCGTGACGATCGACGACGCGACGCCGGTGCGGAATCCGTTCACCGGCGCGACCCTCGGCACGCCAGCGGACATCCTGCGCGCGGCCGGCTTCCCCGTCGAC
The DNA here is from genome assembly GCA_050745085.1 of Vicinamibacterales bacterium. GTDB lineage: Bacteria > Acidobacteriota > Vicinamibacteria > Vicinamibacterales > 2-12-FULL-66-21 > DATAEE01. Next base: position 8,774 of record JBOGJB010000541.1, on the reverse strand, counting down.
ACCGGCAACGTGCCGTACGCTCAGCGGTCGAACCAGTTTCTCGCGAAGGTCGACCGGCACGTCGGCGGCTCGGGCTCGCTCGCGGTGCGCTACAACACGGCGACGACGCTCAACGAGAACACCGAGCCGTTCGGCGGGCTGACGGCGCGCAGCCGGGCCGCCACGCTCGACAGCACCGACCACATGGTCGCCGCGTCGCACACGCTGATCGGGTCGCAGAAGCTGGTCAACGAGGCGCGCGTGCTCGTCGCGTACCGCGACCAGATCGTCCAGTCGAACGATCCCACCTGCGACGGCCCGTGCGACCGCGAGGACGAAGGCGGACCGACGCTCGAGGTGACCGGCGTCGCGAGCGTCGGACGGCAGCGGTTCACGCCGCAGCCCCGGAAGAACCTCCGCGTCCAGCTCGTCGACACGCTGAGCTACTCGACCGGCGCGCACCTCTTCAAGGCGGGCGTCGACTTCAACTGGCTCGACACGCGCAAGGGAAATCTGCCGCTGCACTTCGGCGGGCGCTATATCTTCGCTCAGCTGCCCGCGGTCCCGGGCGTCCTTCCGGCGCCGGTCAGCGCGATCCAGGCCGTCGCGCTCGGCCTGCCGGGCGCCTACGTGCAGGGCTATGGCAACACCGACTCCCTGTACCACTACAGCGACATCGGTCTCTTCGCCCAGGACGACTGGCGGCCGACGTCCACGCTCACGCTGAAGCTCGGCATCCGCTACCAGAACCAGTTCTTTCCTCGCCACGACGAGGTCGTCCCGGGCTATCCAGCCTCGTTCACGTTCCCGCGCGACAACAACAACGTCGCGCCGCGGCTCGCCGTCGCGTGGGATCCGGCCGGCTCGGGCAAGACGACGGTGCGCGCGGCGTACGGGCTGTTCTACGACAACCACATCACCGGGATCATCGGCATCACCGACATCATCGACGGCCGCGACGGCGTCCGCACGCTCGTGCAGCGATTTCCCGCGTCGCTCCCGGCGTGGCGCGCGCCGCAGCACCGGCTGCCGGAGCCGGCGGCCGGGTTCCCGAGCCTGGTGATCTCGATCGATCCGGGGCTCGAGACGCCATACGCGCACCACGCGTCGGTCGGCCTCGAGCGGGAGATCGCGCCCGGGCTGGCGGCGTCGGCGAGCCTGATGTACGTGCGCGGCTTCAACCAGCTCGGCACGATCGACTACAACCCGGTGGTGGCGGCGCTCGGCGCGGGGCGGAGGCCGCTGGATACGGGCGGCGTGGCCGGCCGGTCGTCGTCGGTCCTGCAGTACACGTCGTTCGGCGAGACGTGGTATCGGGGCCTGGCGGTCTCGCTCAACGGGCGCTACAGCGGCGGACACCAGTTCCTGGTCGCCTATACGCTCTCGAAGGCGGAAGACAACTCGACCGACTTCCAGAGCGCGTTCCTGCCGCAGACGAACGGCCGCGGCCGCAACCCGGACGACATCGACGGGCTCCCGATCGGCTTCAACCCGGATGACGAACGCGGACCGTCGCTCCAGGATCAGCGGCACCGCTTCGTCGCGAGCGGGGTCTACGCGCTGCCGGCCGATTTCGTCGTGTCGTCGATCGTGACGGTCGCGTCGGGACGTCCATACAACATCCTCGCCGGGGCGGACCTGAACGGCGACGGCGACGGCGGCGCGTTCCCCCCGGATCGCGCGCGCACGACGCCGACCGATCCGGCCTCGAGCGTCGGCCGCAACAGCGGGACGATGCCGTGGCAGGCTATGATCGATCTGCGGGTGAGCAAGCGGCTGTCGCTCGGGCCGCGCGTGGCCATCGAGGGGATCTTCGAGGTGTTCAATCTATTCGACCGGACGAACTACACCGAGGTGAACAACATCTTCGGGAGCGGCGCGTATCCGGGCAGTCCGCTCGCGACCTTCGGCCGGTTTGAACAGGCTGGACCGCCGCTGCAGATCCAGCTCGGAGCCCGGCTCAGTTTCTAGAAGATGATGATCGCGCGTGGGCGACATGTGGCGTCTTACAGCTCAGTTCTCAGTCACCGTGTAATTCTCAGCGTGCGCGTGTGGTCGTTCTGCGCAGCGCCAGGCAGTTTCAAGCAACGTTGGACCTGTCCATCCGGGTCCACCTTTTGCACCGGGGCGCGGCCGTCAGGCCGCTATGGGTGAGCGACCGGTTCTGGTTGTCGATGATGATGCGGACATGCGCCACATGACCGAGACGGTGCTGGCGTACGCCGGGATCGCGACGGTCTCCGCCGTCAACGGACTGGACGCCCTCGAACGGGCGAGGAGCGTTCGGCCGTCCGTGATCCTATTGGACCTGATGATGCCCGTCATGGATGGCTACGAGTTTCGAGCTCGTCAGCTCCAGGACCCGGTGCTCCGTAAGATCCCGGTGATCTGCGTCACCGCCGTGCCTCCGCGTGAATCCGACGCCAGGAAGCTCCAGGTCGACGCCTGCGTCCAGAAGCCGGTCGACTGGGAAGAGCTGCTCAAGGCCGTCCTGCAGTACGCCGCGTAGCCGGCTGACCTAGGCGCGCGCTCCGGCTCAGACGGGAACGGTCAACGCGACGCGCGTGCCGCTTCCTTCTGGGGATGTCACGTCCAGCGTCCCGCCGAGGCCCTGCGCCCGCCGCGCCATGTTTCGAAGTCCCTGGCCGTCCGGGGCGCTCCCGGAATCGAAGCCGCGGCCGTTATCCTGCACCACGAGCTGCAGATGGTCCTCCGAGAGCGTGAGGTCGATGTCGACGCGCGTGGCATTCGAATGCCGCACGACGTTGTGGAGCGCCTCCTTGACGATCAGGAAGACCTCGCGCCGCACGTCGGCGCCCAGACGAGGGTGGTGCGAACCGGCGATGTCGAACCGGAGGTCGATGCCGCGTGGGGGAAGCAGGTCGCTGGCCAGCCGCCGCAGCCGCTGCGCCAGGTGCGTGGGCGTGTCCCGGTGGGGATCGATGGCCCAGACGATGTCTCCCATCGCATCCACGGACTCGCGAGAGAGCGTCGCTATGCGGCTGAGCGGCGCCGCGACGCGTGCGTCGTCGCCGGCACTGGTGCGCACAACCTCGCTCAGGATGGCAATCTGGGACAGGCTGGACCCAATGTCATCGTGCAGGTCGCTCGCGATGCGCGTCCTGACGCGCTCCACCGCGAGCAACCGGGCGACACGGTACCGGTGGGCCGCGAACAACGCCAGGACCACGGCGAGCACGATGCCGGCGCGGAACCACCACCGTTCGGAATAGGGCGGGAGGACCGTGAACTCCACGGCGGCGGGCGCGACGCTCGCCAGGCCGTCGGGGTTGACCGCCCTCACCTGGAAGCGGTAACGCCCGGCAGCGAGATGTGGATAGTGGACGACGCGACTCTCGGTCGGGCGGCTCCAGTCGCGGTCTGCGCCGTCGAGGCGGTACTGGTACCGCAACGGGCCGCCTCGTCCGAATCCCACGCCATAGAACTCGATCTGGATCTGGTTCTGCCGTGGCTGGAGCACGACTCTCGAGACGAGGGCCTGCCCCAGGTGCGACACGCCTTGCGGGACGCCGTTGATGCGCCACCCTTCGATCCAGGTCGACGGCGGCGCCGGGATGCCCTCCCGACGAGGGACCAGCCGGGAGAGACCATCCAGCGTTCCGAACCAGAGCCCTCCGTTCGAGTCGCGCAACGCGGCGGTCACGAAACCATTCGCCAGGCCGTCGGCCGTTGTATAGCGACGGATTGCGCCCGAGGGCGGGTCGAGGCGATCGACTCCTCGCACAGTGCCCACGTAAATCCGATCGGTCGCGTCGGAGATGACGCAGCGGACGTTGCCGCTCGAGAGGCCGTCCGCAGTCGTGTAGCGAACGAAACGCCGGCGCCCGTCTGTGGGGTCATCGACTCGGGTGAGACCATCCCGATTGGAACCGATCCACAGCCGGCCCCTGCTGTCGCGATGGATCGCCGTGATCATGCCCCCCGGCACATCCTTGCCCGAGAGACGCTCGAAACGCCCGCCGTCGTACCGAAGGAGGCCGCCCCTGTAGAAGCCGATCCACAACGCACCGGACGCATCCTCGCCAAAGGCGGACGCTTTGTCGCCGCGAACATCTCCCTGTGCATCCGGATAGCGCACAAAGCTGTTTGTGGCGCGCCCCCATCGGCCGAGCCCGCCCGTCTCGCCGGCGGCGCCCCACCAGATGTCGCCCCGCGCATCCTCGAAGAGGCGAAACAGCCCCTGACCGGGCGCACCTCCAAGGCTGGCGTACACGACTGGCGGCGGACGATCCTGAATCTGGTCGATCCCCTCGGCCGCCGGATACCGCGCCAGGCCGGTCGCTCCAAGAATCCACCACGCCCCGCCGCGATCGAGAAGGGCGAGCTGCGCCGCCCAGCCGGGAGTTGCGGGAGCCATGCGCGGTCTTACTGAAACGAAGCGCGTCCCGTCGAAGCGGCTGACGATCCAGCTGTCGCCGACCGCGAAGACGTGACCGCTCGAATCCTCGAACAAGGAATGGATCGTCGCCGGCGTCAGGCCATCGTGCTTGTCATACGTGATGAAGCCGTGCTGGCTCAGCTTGGTGACGCCAGACAGCGCCGCGATCCACACATTGTCGTCGCGATCCCGGGCGAGCTCCGAGATGAGCCGCTCGGGCAGGCCGTGCGCAGCCCCGTAGCGACGAAACCGCTGCCCGTCGAACTCGAGCAACCCACGATCAGTTCCAATCCAGGCGTGTCCATCGACCGAGACCAGCAGGGCGCTCTCGCCGACTTCTCCTTCGACCAGGTCAATCCACCGGGACTCCTGTTCGTCGGCCGGCATGGTGCTTCGCCGAATGAGCGGATCTGGAGCCGCGACGGGACGGACGAGAAGGAGACCGCGCGGATAGGCGACCCAGACACGTCCATCCGCGCCGCGGGCGATGTCTCGCACCTCGCCGGGTGATGCGGTAGATGCAACCCGATATGGCAGCGCGCGCCCGTCGGCTAGAAGCCGAATCAGACCCAGGTTCGTTCCGACCCACATCTCGTCCGCGTCTCCCGCGAGAAGCGCGCTCACCCAGACGGGACGCTTGGCGGCGTCCGGGTCCCGGAGATCGACGAATCGAGGACGTGTGCCGGCCAAGCCGTCGTCGAATCGGTACAGTCCGCCGTCAGTTCCAATCCAGATGCGTCCGGCCGCATCCTCCTGGAGCACGTTCACATGGTCAGCCGCCTCTTGTCCTAGCGAGATGCAGCGAAACAGCTTCCTGGGCTGTTCGGATGGCGCGGGTGCGTGAACGGCCTCGGAATCCATGCGACACACGCCACCTCCATTCGTCGCAACCCAGTAACCACCGACGCGGCGGCTCTCGAGCAGGAAGCTGACACTCGGAATAGGCAGCCCGTGTTCCATCCCGTACGTCACGAACCGCGAGCCGTCGAACCGGGCGAGGCCGTCGCGCGTGGAGAACCACAAAAGACCGCGCGAGTCCGAGGCGATGTGGTCGATGAAGGTGCTCGGCAGGCCGTCGGCGAGCCCGTAAGTCGTGGTCAGCGGCCGCTCGCCGTAGACCGGGGTGACCGTGACGAGGAGCAAGCACAGGAGCGCGCACAGTCGACCCATGGCGCGGGTTCTCCGGGGCTGGTGGCGCTATTCTACCTGTCTACCTGTCTTCGCCGGCAGGCGTTCCCGCGTCATGGCTAGTCATGGCTACCTGAACAGGTAGGTGATCGCTCAGCCCAACGTGGTTATCCTCGTCTTTACGTTATTGAGGCGCCGATGCCCGAGCTCATCCACGTGGCCATCGTCGAGGACCAGCGCGACATTCGCGAAGGGCTGCGCTTCCTGATCGACAGCACTCCGGGCTACCGGTGCACGGGGTGTTTTGGATCGATGGAGGAGGCGCTCCCCGCGATGCCCTCGCTCCCCGCCGACATCGTCCTGAACGACCTTGGCCTCCCGGGGATGAGCGGCCTCGAGGGCATCGGACGCCTGAAGCAGGGCCATCCTCAGGTTCATCTGATCGCGCTCACCATCTACGAGGACGACGACCGGATCTTCGAGGCGCTGTGCGCCGGCGCGTCGGGGTACCTGCTCAAGAAGACCCCGCCGGCGCGATTGCTCGAGTGCCTGCAGGACGTCCTGGCCGGCGGCGCGCCGATGTCGCCGGAGGTGGCGACCCGCGTGATTGTGCTCTTTCGCGAGTTCCGGCCGCCGACGCACGCCGAGCACGGCCTGACGCCGCACGAAGTGCGGCTGCTGGGCCTGCTCGCGGAAGGCCACAGCTACAAGACGGCCGCCGGCGTGCTCGGGAGCAGTGCCAACACGGTGGCGTTCCACATGAAGCACATCTACGCCAAGCTGCAGGTCCACTCGAAGTCCGAGGCCGTCGCCAAAGCCCTCCGCGACCGCATCGTCCGCTAGCCGCCGAACCTACCTGATCAGGGGATTGCCGCGGGTCGGCGGCGATCGCAGGCTACGGGTGGGCAGATCGCGACAGCCGACAAAGATTGCCGCGGCCTGCCCAGGCCGCAGTCTACGCGGCAAAAGGGGGGCACATGCTTCGCTCACGCCGGATTCACGCTGTAGTGGTTGTCGCGCTGCTTGCGACGCCGTTGTTCCTGTTCGGCGATCGCGCGCTCGCGATCCAGGACTCCGAAGACAAGGTGCTGTTCGGACCAATCGGCGTCGGGGTTGGTCAGGCCGTGCGGGTGAATGTCTACGGGATCGGTGATCCAGACATAGTCCGGTGGGACTTTACCGTGCAGGTCTTCAATCGGCGCGGCGAACTGGCGCAGGAACGGAGGTTTCAGGTCGCGCCGGGCGCCATCGCCTCGTTCGAGATCAACATCGGCAACCCCGACGTCTTCCCTGTCGACCGATTGGGGCGCCGTACGCTGCGCGCCGAAATCGTCGGCTTCAATCCGCAACCGGATCCGCCTGGCAAGTACGCCGCGACGCTGGAGGTCTAGCCTGCTCACCGGGTACACCAGCATCCTGCTCGGCGGCCCCGACACGCTGCCGGCGGCACAGATAATCAATACGCCCGGCTCCGGTGAATAGGCTGAGGTCTTGATGCTGCCGTACTCTTTTCGTCGTCGTGCGATGCGTCGCAACGTCTCCCGCGTGATCGTGACGTTCCTGCTCGGCACCCTGTCGGCGCCAGAGGCCCTTGCCCAGCTCTCGGATGTGAAGGGCAGTAAGGACCACGCAATGGTATCGCGCTACGCGGGGTCGATCATCATCGGGTACGACTTGCGCAAGTTCGACGAGCTCGTCATCCCGCTTGGCCCACTCAAACGAGTCGAGGGTGACACAGTGACCCTCGAGCCTGCCAGAAGTCAGCGCGTGGAAGGGAAGGTGACGCGCATTCTCTACGTTGGACCTCCCGACCGTTCGCCGCTCGAACTTGTGCGGAACTACGAGCTGGAGCTGAAAAAGAGCGGGTTCGAGGTCTTGTATACGTGTGCCGGGACGCAGTGCGGCGAAAGAGATGGGTGGCTCGCCGAACATTATCTGTATCCGCTCGACCAGCGCTTGAGCAACACGCCACCGGCCGGCACCGGCCGGGTCCCGGGTCAGATCTCCGAATACGCGCTCAGCTCGCCCATCAATCAGAGATACCTGGTGGCCAAGCGCGCCCGGCCGGAAGGCGATGTCTACGTCTCCGTGTACGCTGCAACCAACAGAGCGACGCACCACAAGGAAACGCAGGATCACCCGGTGATCCTGCTCGACGTTGTTGACACGGTGCCGATGGAAACCGGGATGGTCACCCTCGATGCTTCTGCGATGGCCAAAGACATCTCGGGCTCGGGCCATGTGGCGCTCTACGGCATCTATTTCGACACTGACAAGGCCGACCTCAAGCCTGAATCGCAGCCGACGCTGGAGGAAATCGCCAAGCTGCTGAAGCAGGACCCCTCACTGAAGCTCTACATCGTTGGGCACACTGACAACGTCGGCGGGTTCGACTACAACATTGGCCTGTCGGAGCGCAGGGCCGCGGCAGTTGTGAAAGAACTGGCGACGAAACACCGGGTAGCGGCGTCGCGGCTCAGACCAGCCGGGGTGGGTATGCTGTCGCCGGGTTGTGCCAAACGACAGTGAACAGGGGCGCGCAAAGAACCGGCGTGTCGAACTGGTGAAGCAGTAGCGCGCGCGAGTCGGTTGAAAGCTCCGACAACGTGCTCGGCTCCGCATCCGAGTGGGGTGACCTGAAGATCACGGCCATGCGGGTCTCGAGCCTCGAGAGTGGGCCCGCTGACGCTCGCCCCCTAGATGTAATCTCTAATGACGACATCCCGGTCGGTATGACGCATATCTTCGCACCTTGAGGATCGCCGACGTGCCCGAGTCGCAGGCGGCGGACCTCTACGCGAAGGGGAGGACGGCTCCGCTCGCGCGCGACGAATATCTGGCCCTGCAGGATTTTCTCTGGCGGCACATCCTCCTCGAGGCTGGCAGGATTCCTCTTCCCGTCCATATCCATTCGTCCCTTGGCGTCCCGCCTTTCCTGCGGTCGCTCGAGTCGGACGTCCGCAATCTGGAGGATGTGCTCGCCGACCCGAAGTTCTTTGGGACGCCGATCGTGCTCATCCACGGCGGTTTCCCGTGGCATGAGATCGCCATCTACCTCGCGCTCAAGCCCAACGTCTGGGTGGACATTTCGGCGAGGGGCTTCCTCTATCCCGTGCCTGATTTTGCCGATGTGCTGCGCCGGTACCTCCTGTTCGCGCCAGAGAAGGTGCTTTATGGCACCGATGCCAGCAGCTATCCGAGCGTGCCCGGAGGCGCCGACGTGCAACACTTGATGCTGTCGCGCGCCACACGTGACGCGCTGTACCTC
>JBOGJB010000540.1:0-3930 GCA_050745085.1 Vicinamibacterales bacterium | reverse complement strand
GACGCAGCCTCGATTTCGTCCCGCGGAATCCGCCTCCGCCCGCGCTCGGCCGGTTCTGGATGCTGCACGGCGTCTACACCGTGCTCGAAGCGTGCAAGCTCGTCGTCGGCATCATCGTCGCCGTGTGGATTGGGCGCGCAGGCGGGGCCAGCGGCGTATGATAGGCGGGCCGCGGGGAGCCGACCACAGTCGCCGCCAACCCCACAGAGGTGAATCATGCGCCAACGAATGCTTCGCGCGAGCCTGACCGTCGTCGTCGTTCTACTCGCTGCCGCCGCGCTGGCGCAGCCACGCCGCATCGAGCTCGACGACCTCGGGCGCATCGTCCGCCTTTCGGATCCGCAGATCGCGCCTGACGGCAAGTCGATCGTCATTGTCATGTCGCGCGCCAACTACGATGAGAACCGCTACGACGCCGATCTGCTGATCGTGGACGTCGCGAGCGGCAGCCAGCGCACGCTGACCCAGGACCGTCGCGGCATCGGCCAGCCGCGCTTCTCGCCGTCCGGCGATCGGCTGGCCTTCCTCGCGAGCGTCGCGCCGGCGGCGGGCCAGCCGGCCCGGCCGCAGATCTTCGTGATGCCGATGGCGGGCGGCGACACGCGCCGCATCACGAACGCGCTGAAAGGCGTGCAGCAGTACGCGTGGTCACCTGACGGCCGCACGATCGCGTACGCGACGGAGGATGAAGCGGAGAAAAAGACCGGTCCTGAGCGTTTCAACGACTCCTTCGAGATCGAGAACGACGATGTCTTCATTCAGTCGCAGCGGCTGCCGACGCACGCGTGGGTCGTGCCGGCCGGCGGCGGCGACGCGAGACGCCTGACGTCCGGATCGTGGAGCCTGCCGATCTCGTATCCGCCCGGCGCGCCGGCGTCGCCGCTGGCCTGGGCCCCCGACGGCCGGTCCATCGTGCTGGTCCGGCTCGCGACCGCGCATTCGGGCGACAACGATCGCGCCACGATCCAGATCCTCGACGTCGCGACGGGGCAGATGCGCGGCCTGACCGGCCGCGAGCGCCTCGAAGGCCAGCCGACATTCTCGCCGGACGGCTCACAGATCGCGTACTGGCAGCCGCGGGACGGCGACACCGGCAGCGTCAATGAGATCCACATTGCCGCGTCGGCAGGAGGCTCGGGCAGGAGCATCACGCGCGCGCTGGATCGGAACGCCGCGCGCTCGATCTGGATGCCGGACGGGAAGTCGCTCCTCGTCGGCGCCAACGACAACACGCGCGTGTCGCTGTGGCTGCAGCCGCTCGACGGCGCGGCGCGCAAGCTCGATCTGGGAACGGCGAGCCCGTCCTCATCGTTCTGGGTGGATGTCGCGGTCGGCAAGGACGGCTCCATTGCGTTCACGGCGACCGATCCATCCCGTCCCGCCGAGCTGTACTACATGGCGTCGCCGACAACGGCGCCCAAACGGCTGACGAACGTGAACGCTGACGTCGCGGCGCTGACGCTTGGGAAGACCGAAGTCATCAGCTGGAAGTCCGACGGGTTCACGCACAACGGCATCCTGACCTATCCGCCCGATTTCGCGGCCGGCCGAAAGTACCCGCTCGTGCTCGTCATCCACGGCGGCCCGCGCGCCGCGTCGCTCGAGACCTTCGCGACCAACCCGCAGATCATGGCCGCGAAAGGGTGGGTCGTGTTCCAGCCGAACTACCGCGGCAGCGACCAGATCGGCAGCGCGTATCAGCGCGCCATCGTCAATGACGCCGGTGCCGGACCCGGACGCGACGTGATGGCCGGCGTCGAGGCGGTCAAGCAGCGCGGCTTCGTCGACACGACGAAGATCGCGGTGTCGGGCTGGTCCTACGGCGGCTACATGACGACCTGGCTCCTCGGCAACTACACCGGCTGGCGGGTCGCGGTCGCCGGCGCAGCCGTCACCGACTGGATGGATCAGTACAACCTCGGGGACGCGAACGTCCGACGCGGCGCGGCGTTCGGCGGATCACCCTGGACCGACCCGAAGCGGATGCAGGCGTTCATGGATCAGTCGCCGATCGCCAACGTGTCGAAGATCCGCACGCCGACGCTCGTGATGACCAATACGCAGGACTATCGCGTGCCGCCGACACAATCCTTCAAGCTGTACCACGCGCTCAAGGACAACGGCGTGCCCACGAAGTTCATCGGGTATCCGATCTTCGGGCACAACGCCAACGACCCGGTCCGGTCGCGCGACGTCCAGCGGCGCTGGATCGGCTGGATCGAGCAGTACTTCAACGAGGTGACGACGAGCAGCCGGTGATTCTGGTCCAGGGCACGATTGCGCTCGCGATTGTGACCTGGGCGGGGGCCGAGTATCTGAAGCAGCGACGGCCGCCAGATCATGAAGCGGCCGCGCGGACGCTCTGGACTGCGGGCGCGCTGCTGCTCGTTGCGCACACGATTGCCGCGTTCCACTTCGTCTACGGATGGAGTCATCGGGCCGCGGCGGCTGAGACCGCGCGCCAGACCGCAGAGCTGACCGGCCTCCGCTGGGCCGGCGGTCTCTTCGTGAACTACGCCTTCCTCGTGGTGTGGGTGGCGGACGCCGCCTGGTGGTGGGCGGCGCCCGCGTCGTACCGCAACCGACCCGCGGCGATTCGCACGGCGATGCTCGCCTTCTTCGTCTTCATGTTCGTCAATGGCGGGATCCTGTTTGCGGACGGCGCGATGCGAGCGTTGTGCGCCGCCGCCGTGGCCGCGGTGCTCTGGAGGTGGTACCGTGCGGGACGTGACTGACGCAGGCGCAGGCGCGTGGGTCGATGCGCGGCCGCGCGGCCGGTTCTACTACGGCTGGGTCGTGCTCGGGGTCGCAGCCCTCGCCATGGTCGGCACGTTGCCGGGCCGCACCCAGGGGCTCGGTCTCATCACCGAGCCGCTCCTGCGCGATCTCGGCATCAACCGCGTCACCTTCGCGCAGGTCAATCTCGTCGCGACGCTCGTCGGATCGATCTTCTGCTTCGGGGTCGGCCGGTTGATTGATCGCCGCGGCAGCCGTGTCGTGTTGACCGCCATCTCGCTGGCCCTGGGTCTCACGGTGCTGGTCATGAGCCGCGCGACCGGTCTGATGGCAATCCTCGTCCTCGTCACCCTGACACGCGGATTCGGACAGAGCGCGCTCTCGGTCGTGAGCCTCGCGATGGTCGGCAAGTGGTTTCGCCGGCGTCTCACGCGCGCGATGGCCATCTACGCGGTCATCATGAGCGTCGGCTTCATGGCGGCGTTTCCGATCGTCGGTGCCGCCGTGCTCGCGAGCGGATGGCGCGCGACCTGGGCGGCGATTGGCGCGTGTCTCACCGCCGGCCTGGCGCCGCTGGCGTGGCTGCTGGTGCGGTCGGATCCGGAGACGATCGGGCTCGGAGTCGACGGCGACACCAGCCCGCAGCCGTCCGATGACTCCCGGGTGCAGGCGACGCTCGTCGAGGCGCTGCGTTCTCCGGCCTTCTGGGTGTTCGCGCTGGCCAGCTCGCTCTACGGACTGGTCGCATCAGGCATCGGTCTCTTCAACGAGTCGATTCTCGCCGAGCGTGGATTCGCGCCGGCGATCTACCACCGCGCCCTTGCGATCACGGCCCTCACGGGGCTGGCAGGCAATTTCGCGGCCGGCGCGTACTCGGGCCACGGCTCGCTCCGGCGTGTGCTCGTCGCCGCGCTGGTGATTCTTGGCCTCGCTCTCGCCGGCCTGGCCCGGGTGACGACTGTCGCGCACGTGTTCGTGCAAGCGGTTGCGATGGGGATCGCAGGCGGGTTCGTCATGGTGGTGTTCTTCAGTTTCTGGGGGCAGGCGTACGGCCGGGCGCACCTCGGTCGGATTCAGGGCGCTGCGCAGGTGATGACGGTCCTCGCGTCCGCCATCGGCCCGCTGCTCCTCGCGCTCTCGGTCGACATGACCGGCTCGTACGCGGCCGCTTTCTACGCGCTCGCCGGCGTCGTC
>JBOGJB010000539.1:0-18068 GCA_050745085.1 Vicinamibacterales bacterium | reverse complement strand
ACCGTGGAGGTCGCGTCCGCCCGCCGCGAGGTGGTCTCCGAGCACGTCACCATCGTCGGCAACCTGATCGGCGAAGCGACCGTCGAGGTCGTGCCGAAGGTCAGCGGCCGCGTGCAGACGGTGAGCGTGAAGCTCGGCGACCGTGTGTCGAACGGCCAACCGATCGCCGTCATCGAGGACCGGGAGATCCGGGAGCAGGTCAAGCAGGCGGAAGCCTCGTTCGAGGTCGCGCGCGCGACCGTGCGCCAGCGCGAAGCGGACCTGAAGTTCGCCGAGACCGCGCTCGATCGGGCGCGCAGCCTTTACGACCGGCAGCTCCTGCCGAAGCAGGGGTTGGACGACGCGGATGCGCGGCATCAGGCGGCCGTGGCGCAGGTCGATCTCGCGCGGGCGCAGTTCTCGCAGGCCCAGGCGCGTCAGGACGAGCTGCGCATCACGCTCGCCAACACGATCATCCGCTCGCCGGTCACGGGCTTCGTCGGCAAGCGGTATCTCGATCCGGGCGCGTTCGCGTCGCAGAATTCACCCGTGGTCTCCGTGGTCGACCTGAGGACCGTGCGGATGGTCGCCAACCTGGTCGAGAAGGACCTCAAGCGCGTCCGGCAAGGGACCCCGGCGGCGGTCGAAGTGGACGCGTATCCGGGCGAGGAGTTCAGCGGACGGGTGGCGCGGGTCGCGCCCGTGTTCGACCCGGCGACGCGGACGGCGTCCATGGAGATCGAGATCCCGAACCCGGCGTACCGCCTGAAGGCCGGGATGTACGCGCGCGTGCGCCTGACGGTCGAGACGCGGCCGAACGCGCTCGTGATTCCGCGCAACGCGCTGGTGGAGATCGAGGGTAAGCAGGGCGTGTTCGTCGCCTCCGGCCAGAAGGCCGCCTTCTCGCCGGTCGAGACCGGCCTGCAGGACCAGACCAAGGTGGAGATTACCAGCGGCCTCCGCGAAGGGGCGCGCATCGTCACGACTGGGGCGGCGTCACTGCGCGACGGCGACACGATCGTCCTCGCGGGCAGCGGACAGGGCCCGGCCCGCGGCGGCCAGGGGACGCGAGGCGGTCCGCCGCAGGGGCGGTAGGACTTTCTAGTAGTCCTTAGTCCTTAGTCCTTAGTCCTTAGTAGGTGCCGCACCAGGACCAGGGACCAAGGACCAAGGACCAAGGACCGAGGCGAAGGGAATGAGTATTCCGCGCACAGCCATCCACCGGCCGATCACGATGTTCATGATCTCGGCCGTCATCATCCTGATCGGCGGCCTCTCGCTCATGCGGCTCCCGGTCGACTTGATGCCGGACGTGAGCTTTCCGAGCATCACCGTCCGCATCGGCTATCCGGGAGTCGGGCCGCTCGAGATCGAGGAGCTGATCGTCAGGCCAATCGAGCAGGCGACCAGCGCCGTGGCTGGCGTGGAGCGGATTGAGGCGACGGCGTCCGAGGGCAACGCACGCGTGACGCTCAACTTCGCCTGGGGCACCGACTTGAACGAGGCGGCCGACGAAGTGCGATCGCGCATGGACCGCGTGCGTGGGCGTTTGCCGGAGGATGCGGATCCGCCAACCGTCTTCAAGTTCGACTCCACGACGTTCCCGATCATGGGCATCGGGCTCGAAGGGGACTACGACCGCGTCACGCTGCGCGAGATCGCGGCGAACGACCTTTCGCCGCGGCTGGAGCGCGTGCCGGGCGTCGCCGCCGTCACCGTCGAAGGCGGCCTGCGCCGGCAGATTCACGTCGAGCTGTCGAAGGAGAAGACCACCGCGCTCGACCTTTCGGTCGACCGCGTCGTGAACATCATCCGGACCGAGAACGAGAACATCCCGCTCGGCGAGATCGACGAAGGAGACACCACGTACCTTCTCCGCAGCCAGGGACAGTTCGAAAACCTGGACCAGATCCGCGACCTGGTCGTGATGACCAAGGACGGCGTGCCGGTCTACCTGAAGGACATCGCGGAGGTGAAGGACTCGACCGAGGACTTCCGGTCGTTCACGCGGATCAACGGGAAGCCAGGCGTGCGGCTGCGCGTGACGAAGCAGTCCGGCGAGAACACGGTCCAGATCGCCGACGCCGTCAAGCGTGAAATCGACCGAATCAACCGCGAGGTGCCGGGCATCAAGCTGACGATGCTCGACGATCAATCGATCTTCATCGGCCGCGCGATCGACTCGGTGAAAGAGCACGCGATGTTGGGGTCGATCCTGGTCATCCTGGTCATCTTCCTCTTCCTGCGCGATTTCCGCGCGACGCTTATCGTCTGCACGTCGATCCCGATCTCGGTCATCGGCACGTTCGCGCTGCTCTACTTCGCCGGGTTCACGCTCAACACCATGACCTTCGGCGGGCTGGCGCTCGGCATCGGCATGATCGTCGACGCCGCGATCGTCGTGCTCGAGAACACCTACCGGCACATGGAGATGGGCAAGCCGCACGAGCAGGCGGCCATCGACGGCAGCGAGGAAGTGTGGTCCGCGATCGTCGCCTCGACGCTGACGCACGTCGCGGTCTTCATCCCGCTGCTCTTCCTGACGGGCGTGTCGAGCATCCTGTTCACGCAGCTCTCGATCGTCGTCATCTTCTCGCTGTCGATGTCGCTCTTCGTCGCGGTCACGCTCGTGCCGGTGCTGTGCGCGAAATGGCTGCGGCTGCCGAAGAAGGCGTCGGAGCGGAAGGGACTGAGCGCCCGGCTGTTCGCGTGGAGCGAGCGCGTCCTGGAGGGCATGGACGAGACCTACAGCCGCATCGTGCACCGCTCGTTGGTGCACCGTCCGACGGTCCTCGCCGTCGGGACGGGTCTGTTCGTCCTCGCGCTGCTCATCCTGCCGACCATCGGCTTCGAGCTGATGCCGCAGACCGACGAGGGCGAGGTGACGGTGGACGCCGAGCTGCCGGTCGGCACCCGCATCGAGCGGATGCACGGCGTGCTCGAGCGGCTCGAGGGGATGATCCGCCAGGAGGTGCCGGAGGCGGTCGCGCTCATCAGCAACGCCGGCGGCGGCGGCTTCATGGGCGGGTCCGCGCACCGCGGCAACGTGACGGTGCGCCTCGCGCCGCGCACCGAGCGCGAGCGCAGCAACGAAGAGATCGCGATGAGCCTGCGCCGCGCGCTATCGGGCCACCTGCCGGGCGTCATCATCCGCGCGCGGCCGTCGGGCGGCAACAACCAGATGAACCGCATCATGGGCGGCGGCGGCGACAGCCGTCTGGCGGTCGAGATCCGCGGCCATGATCTGGCCGACGCGAAGCGGCTCGCCCAGGACACGAAGGCCGTCATGGATCGCACGCCCGGCATCGCCGACGTTCGCGTGGGCCGCGACGAGGGACGCCCCGAGCTGGCGATCCGCGTCGACCGCCCGAAGGCGGCGATGCTCGGCCTGACGGTCTCCGGCGTTGCGAACACGATCCGCACCAACGTCGCCGGCACGCAAGCCGCCTTCTTCCGCGAGCGCGGCTACGAGTACCCGATCGTCGTCCGGCTGCGCGAAGCGGACCGCGAGCGTGTCTCGGACGTCAGCGACGTCCTGATCAGCACTCCGCAGGGACACGTGCTGCAGGCCAAGAACCTGATGCGCGTCGACAGCGAGCAGGGCCCTACGGAGATTCAGCGCAAGAACCAGGAGCGCTTGACCCGCGTGAACGCCGAGCTCGAGACGACGCTGAGCGAGGCGGTGGACGCGGTCAACGAGCGCCTGCCGTCGATCAGGGTGCCGCCCGACTTCACCGTCGCGTTCGGCACCGAGGTCGAGGAGCAGCGGCGCGCGTTCGGCCAGCTCCAGCTCATGCTGATCCTCGCGATCGTCCTCGTCTACGCGGTCATGGCGTCGCAGTACGAGTCGCTGAGAGACCCGTTCATCATCATGTTCTCCGTGCCGCTCGCCGCGATCGGCGTCGTGCTGGCGCTCAAGCTGACGGGTACGCCCTTCAGCCTCCAGGCGTACATAGGCGTCATCATGCTCGCCGGCATCGTCGTCAGCAACGCCATCCTGCTGGTCGACTACACCAACGTGCTGCGCCGGCGTGACGGCGTCCCGCTGCGCCAGGCGGTCGAGCGCGCCGGACGCACGCGGCTCCGTCCGATTCTGATGACCACGCTGTGCACGATTCTCGGCCTCGTGCCGATGTCGCTGGGGATCGGCGAGGGAGCCGAGCTCCAGGCACCGCTGGCGCGCGTCGTCATCGGCGGCCTGCTGACCTCGACGCTCATCACGCTGGTCTTCGTCCCGACCGTCTATACGCTGTTCGAGGAGGGCTGGGGCGGCCTTCGTCGCGGTCTTCACCACGAGCCCGGAAGATGAAACGAGCACCCGTCATCATCCTCGTCCTGCTGGCCGTCGGCATCTCCGCCGGGGCGTATTACATGCGCGGGGGCGGCAGGGAGCCGCAGGTCACGACGGCGCAGGTGACCCGGGGAGACATCGTCGACACCGTCGGCGCCACAGGGACGCTCGAAGCGGTGACGACCGTCCAGGTCGGCACGCAGGTGTCGGGGACCGTCCAGGAACTGTACGCCGACTTCAACTCAATCGTCCGCAAGGGACAGGTGATCGCGCGGCTCGATCCGTCGCTCATGCAGACGCAGATCGAACAGCAGCAAGCCAACGTGGCCCGGGCGCAGGCCGACCTCGAGCGGCTCCGCGTGTCGCTCGAGGACGCGCGAGTCAAGCTGACCCGCGCGACGGACCTTTCCAACCGCAGCCTGATTCCGAAGACGGAGCTGGAAGCGGCCGAAGTGAACGTGCGGTCGACGGAAGCGCAACTCCGCTCCGCGCAGGCCGGGCTCACACAGGCGCGCGCGAACCTGAATCAGACGCAGGTCAACCTGCAACACACCGTGATCCACGCGCCGATCGACGGCATCGTCATTTCACGCAACGTCGACGTCGGTCAGACCGTCGCGGCCAGCATGCAGGCGCCGACCCTGTACCTGCTCGCGGCGGACCTGACGAAGATGAAGGTGAACGCGAACATCGACGAGGCGGACGTCGGCCGCATCCGCCCGGGGCAGACCGTTCACTTCCGCGTGGACGCCTACCCCACCGACGACTTCCTCGGGACCGTGTCGCAGATCCGGCTGCAGCCGGTCGTCGTGCAGAACGTCGTCACTTACGCCACGGTCATCGACGTGCCAAACCCGGAGCTGAAGCTGAAGCCGGGCATGACGGCGAACGTCACGATCGAGATCGCACGGCGCTCCAACGTCGTGCGGGTGCCGACGATGGCGCTGCGGTTCAGGCCGATGACGGACACGTTCGCGGCGCTCGGGCAGGAGGTGCCGCCAGAGCTGCGCGGGCGTGGCGCAGCCCCGGTCCAGACGGCGGCCGCCCCGGCAGGTGCACCGGCGGCGTCTGGCGCCACGGGCACGCAGGGCCAACCCTTGCGCGGAACGCCGGGGCCGGGGACCACGACCGGCAACGGCTCGCCGAGCGCGCAAACCGCGCCAAGGGCGACCGGCGACGGTCGTCCGTCGAGTAACGGCGCCGGTCAGGGCGGGGATCCCGAGGAACGGCGCCGGCGCTTCCAGGAGCGGATGCAGAACATGTCGCCCGAGGAGCGCGAACAGTTCACGCAGCGCATGCGAGAGCGCGGGCTCAACCCTGGCGGTCCCGGCCAGGGCGCCGGCGGCCAGGGCGGCCAGGCCAATCGGCAGCAGACCGGCCGGGCGCAGGCCCAGCCCCAGGCGACGGCGCCCGGCCCCTCGACTGGGCTCGGGGCAGGCGCGCAGACAATCGATCAGCTCTTCGGCCCGCTGCCGCAGACGGAGACGAGCGGTCGCGTCTGGACGTTCGCGAATAAGCAACTCAAACCGATTCGTCTCAGGCTCGGCGTCTCTGACGGCACGTGGACCGAGCTTCTCGGCAGCGACCTCCAGCCCGGAACCGAGCTGGTCACCGGCGTGATCATCGATCAGCCGGCCGCGGCCGGCGCGGGCGGGCCGCGATCGCCGCTGATGCCGGGCCAGCGCCCCCCGAACATGGGCGGCCAGCGCAACACTCCGGCTGGCGGTGGGGGCAATCAGCGCGGACGGTAGGTCTGATTCAATGCCGAATGCCGAATGCCGAATGCCGAACGGGACTGCACTCGCCAGTGACTGTTGAATGTCTCTTATCAGCGTAAGGAATCTCACGAAAACGTACGTCGTAGGCGAGGTAGACGTACGCGCGCTGCGCGGCGTCACCGTGGACGTTCAGGCGGGCGAGTTCGTGGCGGTGACCGGGCCGTCCGGGTCGGGCAAGTCCACCTTCATGCACATCCTGGGGTGCCTCGACCGCCCGACCAGCGGAGAGTACGTGCTGGACGGAAAGGACGTCTCGCGCATGTCGCGCGACGATCTGGCGCGGATCCGCAACCGCAAGATCGGCTTCGTCTTCCAGGGCTTCAATCTGCTGTCGCGCACGACGGCGCTCGACAACGTCGAGCTGCCGCTGCTCTACAACGGCGGCGCGTCGCTCAGGACCGCCGAGCGCCACCGCCGTGCGATGGCGGCGCTCGCGGCCGTCGGCCTCGACGATCGCGCGCACCACTACCCGAACCAGCTCTCAGGGGGACAACAGCAGCGCGTCGCGATCGCGCGCGCGCTCATCAACGAGCCGTCGATCATCCTGGCGGACGAGCCGACCGGCAATCTCGACACGCGGACGAGCATCGAGGTCATGGACATCTTCCAGAAGCTGAACGCCGATCGGGGGATCACGGTCCTGCTCATCACGCACGAGCACGACATCGCCGAGTACGGCACGCGGCTGATCTCGTTTCGCGACGGGAAGATCGTGCGCGATCAGGCGATCGCGACGCGCAGGCTGGCTACCAACGAGCTCGCAGCGCTGCCGCCGCCAGAGGATACGCGCGTGGAGATTCCCTCCCGCTCCGCGCGCTGACGGAGACAACGACCATGTCGATCCTGATGATCGTCCGCATCGCGCTCAAGGCGCTCGGCCGAAACAAACTGCGTACGTCGCTGACGATGCTCGGCATGATCATCGGCGTCGCCGCCGTCATCACCATGGTCGCGCTCGGCACCGGCGCGCAGACGCAGATCGAGGAGCAGGTCAAATCGGCCGGCACCAATATGATCATGGTCAACTCGGGCAACTGGTCGGTCGGGGGCGTCCGGCAGGGTCAGGGGATGTCCACCACGCTCACCGTCGAGGACGCCGAGGCGATCCAGGGACTGCCGGGCGTGCAGTATGTGTCCCCCGGCGCCAACACCCGCGGACAGGTCATCGCCGGCAACCAGAACTGGTCGTCGCGCGTCGAGGGAACGGGCGTGGACATGCCGCTCATCCGCTCGTGGCCGATGAAGCACGGCGCCTACTTCACGCAGCAGGACGTGCAGACCTCGTCGAAGGTCGCGGTGCTGGGATCGGTCGTCTCCGACACGCTGTTCGGAGAGGACATCGATCCGACCGGCCAGATCATCCGCATTCGCAACCAGCCGTTCCGGGTCGTCGGCGTCATGGCTCCCAAAGGCCAATCGGCGATGGGACAGGACCAGGACGACACCGTCTTTGCCCCGTACACGACGGTGCAGAAGAAGCTGATGGGCATCCAGCATCTGAACAACATCACGGTCTCGGCCGCCTCGGCCGGGCAGACGCTGGCGACCGCGGACGAGATCATCAATACACTCCGGGTCCGCCACAAGCTCGAGCAGGGAGAGCCGGACGACTTCATGGTGCGCACGCTGGAAGAGATGGCGAGCGTCCGCACCGAGACGACCCGGACGATGACCGCGCTGCTCGCGAGCATCGCCGGCGTGTCGCTGCTCGTCGGCGGCATCGGGATCATGAACATCATGCTCGTGTCGGTGACCGAGCGGACCCGCGAGATCGGCCTGCGGATGGCGATCGGCGCGCGCGGGAGGGACGTGCTGCTGCAGTTCCTCGTGGAGGCGATCGTCATCAGCCTCTTCGGCGGGCTCGTCGGCATCGGCCTCGGGTTCGCGCTCTCGAGCGGCGTACGGCAGTTCCTGGAATGGCCCGCCGTCATCCCGCCGGACGCCATCCTGATGGCGTTCGGCTTCGCCGCCGGGACGGGCGTGTTCTTCGGCTTCTATCCGGCGCGGAAGGCGGCGCAGCTCGATCCGATCGAGGCGCTTCGCTACGAATAACAGCTCAGTGCTGAATGCTGAATCTGGAATGCTGAGTGGAGGTCCTATGCGTAACGTGGGAACGATGATCGCGATCGCTGCGGTAACGGCGACGTTGGCGTGGGCGCAGGCCAGGCCGGACTTCTCCGGCACCTGGACGCTCGACCTCTCGAAGAGCGAGATGGGCGTCGGACCCGGAGGCGGTGGGCCGGGTGGTGGCAGGCCCGGCGGCGGGGGGCCGGGTGGTGGCAGCGGCCGGGCGCAGGGCTTCCCCGCCGACGCCAGGTTCGTGGTCAAGCAGACCGCTTCCGAGCTGCTGATCGATCAGCAGGTCGGCGGCAACTCGAACGTCTCCACCTTCAAGCTCGACGGCAGCGAGAGTGTCAACTCGGGCATGCGCGGCGGCCAGGTCAAGTCCAAGGCGCGCTGGGACGGCGACAAGCTCGTCATCGAGAGCACCCAGACGATGACCGGAGGCGGCGGCGAGATGACGATCGATTCGAAGGAGATTCGCTCGCTGGCAGCAGACGGGACGATGGTGGTCGAACGCACGACGACGACGCCGCGCGGCGTCCGGACCCAGAAGCTGATCTTCAAGAGGACGACGTAGCACACGGACAGGACCAGGCCCACGACTGATCCTCAGTTCTTAGTCCTTAGTTCTTAGTGCCTAGTATGACTTCGCTCGAGACTGACTGCGCGGGCTTCTGTACGGATGCAAGAACAGTCAGCGAAGAACGTGGCCAGCGCAGTCACACTAACCACTAGGAACTAGGCACGAAGAACGAGTCGCGGGTCCCCGGTCCCTTCAGACGGATCAGAAGTTCCCCTACCGTCGCTCCCGTCACCGGATCTTTGAGATCCGGCGCAATGGTCGCGAGCGGCTCGAGCACGAAGCGGCGCTCCCGGAAGCGCGGGTGCGGCACCTCGAGACCCTCCTCCTTCAGCACGACCTCCCCGTAGAGGACGAGATCCAGATCGAGCGTGCGCGGCGCGCCTGGAAACGGGCGCTCGCGCCCGCGCTCCCGCTCAATGGCGAGCAGCGCGTCAACCAGCGCACGGGGCGTCATCAGTGGATACGGACGGCCGACCGTCGCCGCGTTCAGAAAACGGGGCTGATCGGCGACCCCCACTGGCGCAGTGTCGAAATACTCGGAAACGATCAGGGCGTCGAGAAGCGTGCGAAGGCGGGCGACAGCGAAATTGAGATGGCCGGCGCGGTCGCCGAGATTACTTCCAAGCGCGACCGCGCAACGCAACTACTCAACCCACCGGGTCGGCAGAACGCCGCCCCCCGTGCCCACACCCTGGGTCCGGGGACCCAGGAGGTCCGTGCGCCCCGCGACCGCCTGCGCGAAGAACCGCTGCTGCTCGAGCGTCTCGCCGAGCATCAGGCCGAGCAGCGTACGGTGGCGGGCGTTGGTGATGGCGCCAATCTTGTCCTTCCAGCGATCCACGAACGCCGCCGCGCGGTCGCGATCCTCGGCGAGGATGGCGGCGAGATCGTCGTGCACCTCCGGCTCGGGGACCTCCGCGAGCGCGCCGCTGGCGGCGGCGATCGCGTCGCGCAGCCAGCTCAGGTGCACGTCGTCGCGATTGATCACGTACTGGTAGGCGTTGTTGTACTCGTAGTGACTGACGTGCCGGGCGGCGGCCACGCGCCGCTGCCGCAGGGCCAGCTTGTCTCGGTAGATCGCCTCGAGCAGCGCCCGGGTCTCGGACGGCGTCACGTCCCCTGTTTTTCTTTGCAGGTGATGCACACGCGCGTCCAGGGGATCGCGTTCAGCCGGGCAGCCGCGATCGCCTCGCCGCAGTCGCGGCAGACGCCGTAGGTCCCCTTCTCGATGCGCCAGAGCGCTTCCTCGATCGCCTGCAGGATCTTCGCGTCGGTCTGCTTCAGCTTGAGCTGAATGTGGACCTCGTTGTTGCCGCTGGCCTGATCGGCGAGGTCACCCTGCCGCGTGTTGGTCTCCATCGACGCCTGCAGCGGCTTACTCGCGCCGCCCGAACCAAGGATCTCGCCCCGCTTGCGAAGGAGCGCCTCCTTGTAGGTCGTCACGTCGTCCATACGCAGGTCCCCCCGGCCCGGCGCCCCCCTCATCGGTGATTCCGGGCGCCGGAGAAAACCCCATGTTACTACCGATCGCCTCCGATGAGATCGCCGAGGCCTCCCAGCATGCCACCCACGTCCCGTTTGACGTCCTCGCGATCGCCCCGGCGCGCCGCGTTGACCCGATCGGCGTCCCCCTGTCCGAGCGACAGAATCACAGCCTGCATGTCGTCCCGACGATTTCGTGCGTGATCATTCAGACACTCTTTATCTTCTTTCCCTGCTCGCGGGGCCCCACCCCCGCTCGCTCGCGCTCGCGGGTCGGGCCTTCGGCCCGGACTTCCCTCCGGCCGCTCGCGCGGGCCGCGGGCGCTTCTTATTCGGCTCGCAACGTGCCGAGGGGCTTCCGGCGCAGGACTTCCAGGCTCGCCGCAACACCGATCGCGCACACCAGCGCGCCGGTGACGGCGACGCCGGTCAGGTTGACGCCGGGCGAGGGCGACCAGGGCATGTCGAGCAGAAACCTCGCCGCCGCCCACCCGAGCGCGGCGGCACCGGCGGACCCGATGACGCCCGCGAGCAGGCCGAGCAGCCCGTACTCGAACGCCAGCATCGCCGCGAGTGTCCGCGACGTCGCACCCAGCGTGCGCAGGATGGCCGCCTCGTAGACGCGCTGGAAGCGGGTCATCGCGACCGCGCCGGCGAGGATCAGCGCGCCGCCGGCGAGCGCCACCAGACCGACGATCGAGATGGCCAGCGAGACGTTGTCGACGATCGTGCGGGCGCGCTCGAGGATCTCGCGGATGTCGATCGCCGAGACGTTCGGGAACGCCGCGACGAGGTCACGCTGCAACCGGGCCCGCCCATCCACGTCGTCCGGTGCCTTGACGAAGCCGATGTAGGTGTGCGGCGCGCGGGCGAAGGTGGCGGGGCTGAACACGAACATGAAGCCGCCGCTTCGGGCCTGGTCCCAGTCCACGCGGCGCACGCTGGTGACGCGCGCCAGCACGATTCGGCCCATCACGTCGAAGCGGATGTCGTCGCCCACGTGGATGTTGAAGCGTTCGCGGATGCCTTCTTCGATCGAGACCTGATTGTCGGCCGGGCGGGCGGCGTCCCACAGCGGGCCGTCGAGGAGCGTTTCGTTCGGCTCGACCCCGTCGCGGTAGGTGATGACGTACTCGCGCGCGAGCGAGCCGCGGCCGCGAACGTCCTCGTAGTTCTCGAGGTTGACCTGGCGCCCGCGCACGCCGACGATGCGCGCGCGCAGGACGGGCATCAGCTTCGGCTCGATACCCGTCTGCTCCTGGAGCAGGCGCCGTACGCCCGGCGCCTGGTCCTCTTGAATGTCGATGAGAAACAGATCTGGCGAGTCCTCTCCCAGCTCGAGCGCGATCTCACGCAGCAGGTTCGCCTGGACGACCTGCACACCGATCACGAAGAACGCCCCCAGGCCCACAGCCAGGAGGATCACGCGTGTCTGGTTCCCCGGACGGCGCAGGTTCACGACCGCATGTCGGACCGCGAAGCGGCGCGACCAGGCGAGCGGTGCGACCGCGCGTACCAGCCCCACACCCGCCCCGGTCAGCACGAGCCCGACGCCGGCGAGCGCGAGGGTGATGATCAGGCCGACGCGCCACGAGCCCGCCTGCCACGCGGCGACGCCCGCGAGGGCGACCGACACCAGGACGGCCGCGATCACCCGCAGCCAGTCGATGCGCCGGTACCACCGAGCCCGTCTCCCGCCGATCGCGCCGTCACCCGTCGACACGATCCCCTGCCGCAGCACGAGCAACGGCTTCACGCGGCGCACCTCGAGCAACGGCACCAGCGCGAAGAGCAGCGACACCAGCAGCCCGACCGCCACGCCCTGCAACGCCGCCGACACCGTCAGCCCGTACGACGCGGCACCGAGCGCAGCGGCGAGTGAAGCCGGAATCACCGCGATCGCCGCGCCGGCGAGCAACACCCCGAGGCCGCTCCCGGCCAGCGCCAGAACGATGACCTGCACGAGATAGGTGGCGAGCACCTGTCGGCTCGTCGCCCCGAGGCACTTCAACACGGCGATGCTGCGGAGCTTCTGCTGGACGAACACGCGCGTGACGCTCCAGACGCCGACGCCGCCGAGCACGACCATGGCCAGACCAACGAGGCTGAGGTAATCCTCGGCGCGCTGAAGGTCTTCGCCGATGTCCTCCTCGGTCGCGCGATACCAGCGCACGTTCACGAACCGAGCGCGGAACTCCTTGCGCAGCCCTTCGACGAGGTCCCGCGCGGCGCTTTCGCCGTCCACACGGAGCAGCATCGCGTAGCGCGCCCGGCTGCCGAACGTCAGCAGGCCGGCCCCGCGTAGATCGTCGTACGCGATGACGGCCCGCGAGCCGAGGCTGAACGGACCAGAGCGGTTCCCCGGCTCTTCGATGATGACACCGCGGATTCGGAACTTCGTTCCGCCGAAGAGCACCTCGTCCCCCTCCTTGACGTCGAGCTGCGCCAGGAGCTCCGGTCGGACGAGCGCGCCGTGATCGCGGAGCAGCTCGTAGGAGTACGGACGGCCGTCGGCCAGCCTGAACGCGCCGTACAGGGGAAACGCCGGCTGCACGCCGCGCAGCTCGACCATCCGCGCGATCGGCTTCCGCTCGATCGCCGGCCTCGCCATGGTCGCCGTCTCAATCGTCTCGGTGCGCTCGCGTACTGCGGGGATTGACACGCGTTCCTCGAGGAGGCGTCGCGTCTCCGGGTCCCAAGGCCGGTTGGTGAACAGCGCGACGTCGGCGGCGAGCAGCGTGCGCGCCTCACCCGCGAGCGCGACGCGGACGCTCTGGATGACCGACCGGAGCGCGACGATCGTGGCGACGCCAAGCGCGACGCACGCGAAGAAGAACAGCAGCCGCCGCCACGACGCGCGCATCTCCCGGACAGCCATCAAGAGTGCGAATTTCATTCTGACGTTCTCAGTGCTTAGTGCCTAGTTCTTAGTGCTTGGTATGACTGCACTCGCGACTCTCTTTCGCGGAGACGGGTACTCGTCCCACTCGCTGGAGTCCAGGCGTCGAGGAAACGGCGCCGCATGCGGCGAGTGTTGACGCATGCACCTTCAGTCAGCGAAGCCGGTTGCGAGCGAAGTCATACTAAGAACCAAGCACTAAGAACTAAGAACTGACGACGTTCGTGTCTGCTCAATGATCCTCCCGTCCCGCAGCCCAATCCGTGATCCAGCCAGAGCAGCCAGCTCGGCATCATGTGTCACCAGAACCACCGTGGCGCGACGCGTGCGGTTGACTTCGGCGAGCAGGTCGATGATATGGCGGCCGGTGACGCTGTCGAGATTGCCGGTCGGCTCGTCCGCCAGCAGGATCGGCGGGTCGTTCGCGAGCGCGCGTGCGACCGCTACGCGCTGCTGCTCGCCGCCCGACAGCTGCGAGGGGTAGTGGTGCCGGCGGTCCGCCAGGCCGACTTCGTCGAGGAGCGCCGTCGCGCGCCGCGCCGGATCGGCCGCGTCCGCCAGCTCGAGCGGGACGCGCACGTTCTCGAGCGCGGTCAGCGACGGGATCAGGTGAAAGAACTGAAAGACGAAGCCGATCTTCGCGCCGCGTAGACGCGCCAGCCGGTCCTCGTCGAGCGCGGTGATGTCCGCACCGTCGATGACGATGACACCCGTCGTCGGCGCGTCGAGGCCGGCGATGAGCCCGAGCAGCGTCGACTTCCCGCTGCCCGACGGCCCCGTGACGGCCAGGAACTCGCCCGACGCCACCGACAGGTCCAGGGAATGAAGAATCGTCAGGTGGCCGTCGCCGCTCGGGACGGTCTTGGAGACGCCGCGCAGCTCGATCATGGAGTTGCCGTCGCCGCGTCGGCCATGGGTCGGAGGGCCCGCCAGATGGTCTCGGCGACCTGCCGCGCGCCTTCGGCGTTCGGATGGATGCCATCCCCCTGGTTGAGCCGCGCCTGGCCGGCCACGCCGTCGAGCAGAAACGGCACGAACACGACACGGTGCGTGCGGGCGAGGTCGCGATACACCTGTCTGAATTTGACGGTGTACTCCGGGCCGTAGTTCGGCGGCGCTTCCATGCCGGCGAGGAGCACGGCCACGCCGCGCTCCTGGGCGCGCTCGATGATCGTCGTCAGATTCTGCTTCATCTCGTCGATCGACAGCCCGCGCAGCGCATCGTTGGCGCCGAGCGCGACCACCAGGATCTTCACATCGCCGTCGAGCGCCCAATCGAGCCGCCGCAGGCCGCCAGCGCTGGTGTCACCGGACACGCCGGCGTTGACCACGTCGAAGTCGTAGCCCTCGGCGTCGAGCTTCTGCTGCAGTAGCGTCGGGTACGCCTCGGATTCCACCAGCCCCAGGCCTGCCGTCAGGCTGTCGCCGAGCGCGACGATGCGGGGTCGCGAGGACTCACCCGCTGTCTTCGTCACCTGGGCCGGCGCCGGATCCCGAACGATCTCGACAGTCGGCCGGCAGCCGCCGGTTTCGCACGCGCTGGCGCCGACCATCGCGATGGCCGCCAGCCAATGACGCCGCATGTCCCTATGCTACCGCACGCCCCGCGGATCACGTTGACCACGGATGTCACGGAACCCCGT
This sequence comes from Vicinamibacterales bacterium, assembly GCA_050745085.1. Lineage (GTDB taxonomy): Bacteria > Acidobacteriota > Vicinamibacteria > Vicinamibacterales > 2-12-FULL-66-21 > DATAEE01. Next base: position 3,349 of record JBOGJB010000539.1, on the reverse strand, counting down.
GATCTGCGTCTATCTGCGTCGATCTGCGGTTTATAATTTCGGGCCATGACGAAGACCATTGCTGCCCTGCTCACGCTCGTGCTGGCACCCGCGGCGCCCTACGACTACCCGACAGACCGCGTGCTCACGCACCGCGAGCAGGCGGTGCTGGTCAAGGGCTGGATCCAGAAGCGTTTCGACACGATCCTGCCAGAGCTGATGCGTCGCGAGAAGATCGACATGTGGATCATCGTGTCGCGCGAGTACAACGACGACCCGGTGTTCCGGTCCATCTCTCCGCTGACGACGTATTCGTCGAGACGGCGGACGATCCTCGTGTTCTTCGATCGCGGGAAGGAGGCGGTCGAGCGGCTGTCGATCGGCCGGTTCGACTACGACCGCCTCTACACCGTGGTGCGGACGCCCAATGACGGGCAATGGGAAGGCCTGCGGAAGACCGTCGAGGAGCGCGATCCGAAAACCATCGGCCTCAACACGTCCGAAGCCTGGAACCACGCGGATGGCCTGACGGCGACCGAGAAGGACAACGTTTTGGAAGCGCTCGGCGGCAAGTACGCGCCGCGCGTGAGGTCGGCGGAGATGCTGGCGGTCGGCTGGCTCGAAGCGAAGCTGCCCGAGGAAACCGAGGCGTACCGGCACGTGATGGCCGTCGCGCATCAGATCATCCGCGAGGCGTTCTCGAACAAGGTCATCACGCCCGGCGAGACGACGACCGAAGACGTCGTGTGGTGGATGCGCCAGCGCGTCGCGGGGCTCGGACTGGGCGGCTGGTTCCATCCCTCCGTCACGATCCAGCGAAAGGGCGGATTGCCACCGGACCTGCCAGCGGACAAGCGCATCATCCAGCGCGGCGACATGCTCCACACCGACTTCGGTCTCGTGTATCTGGGGTTCTCCACCGACACGCAGCACAACGCGTACGTCCTGCTCGACGGCGAGCTGGAGGCGCCCGCCGGCCTGCGCGAGGGGCTGCGCGCCGCCAACCGGCTGCAGGACCTGACGATGCGCAATGCGAGGCTCGGCGGGACGGGCAACGCCGCGCTCGCCGCGGCACTCGCCCAGGCGAAGGCCCAGGGGATCACGCCGTCGATCTACTGTCACCCGGTCGGGTACCACGGCCACGGGGCCGGGCCGCCGATCGGCATGACCGACTATCAGCAGGGCGTCCCAGTGCGCGGCGAGTACATCTTTCGCCCGCAGACCTGGCATTCCATCGAGCTGAACGCCACGCATCCGGTCAAAGAGTGGGACAACCAGCCGGTGCGCTTCGCGCTCGAGGAAGACGCGGCGCTCTTCACGAATGGATGGGGTTGGATTGACGGACGCCAGACCGAGTTCTACCTGATCAAATAACCGGCACTGTCTTTGCTACTCATCCGTAGTGATGAGCCCCCCCAAGGACCGCGTCCGCCTCGCCGCGATCGGTGACCTGCACTACGCCCGAACGACGCAGGGCATGGTGCAGCCGATCATGGCGCGGCTGGCCGACGAAGCGGACATTCTGCTCCTGTGCGGTGACCTGACCGACTACGGCCTCACAGAGGAGGCGCGCCTCCTCACGCGCGAGATCTCGGGAGCGATCAAGATCCCGATCGTCGCGGTCCTCGGCAATCACGACTACGAGAGCGGCGCGCAGGAGGAGATCCGGTCGATCCTGTCGGCCGCCGGGATCGTCGTGCTCGACGGCGACACGTGCGAGATCCATGGCGTCGGTTTCGCGGGCGTGAAGGGGTTTGCGGGCGGCTTCGGCCGAGGCACGCTCGGACCGTGGGGAGAGCCCGTCGTCAAGGCGTTCGTCCGCGAAGCCGTGGACGAGGCGCTGAAGCTCGAGACAGCGCTCGCGCGTCTGCGCACGCCGCATCGGATCGCGCTGCTTCACTACGCGCCGATCGCAGCCACGGTCGAAGGAGAGCCGCGCGAGATCTTCCCGTTTCTCGGCTGCAGCCGCCTCGAAGAGCCGCTCACCCGCTACCCCGTCACCGCCGTGTTCCATGGCCACGCGCATCACGGGCAACCCGAAGGGCGGACCCGCAATGGCGTGCCGGTGTTCAACGTCTCGCTGTCGCTGATGCGCGCAATTGATCCGAACCGTCCCTACCGCGTCGTCGACATTGTCGATGGGCAGGTCCAGACCACGGAGCGGCGCGCCGGAGTGGATCGACGCGCGCGGGAGATCGAACCATGACCAAAGTGTCTCTCTGCGCTCTCTGCGTCCTCTGCGTTTCCCTCGTCTCTGCGAGCTCCCTCGCCTCCGCGAGCTCGACGCCCGTCCTGCTCCAGTTGCAGGTCTGGCTGGACAGAGCCGGGTTTTCCCCCGGCGAAATCGACGGGCGCGACGGGCCCAACACCCGGCGCGCAACGCAGCGGTACGCGAAGGCGCGCGGTCTTGCCGATGACGGCCACGCAACGGTTCTCCAGAAGCTCTCGGAGGAGCACGCGAACGCACCGGCCGTCGCGGACTACACCATCACGGCCGGCGACGTCGCCGGGCCGTTTGCGCCGGACATCCCGGGCGATCTGGTGCAGCAGGCCGCTCTGCCCGCGCTGGGGTATCGCACCCCGCTCGAGGCGCTGGCCGAGAAGTTTCACGCGAGCCCCGCGCTCCTACAGCGGCTCAACACGGCGGCGAAGTTCGTTGCGGGAGAGCGGATCGCGGTGCCGAACGTCAACCTGGACGCCGGCGCCGATCGGCCCGTCGGCACCGCCGGGACGACACCCGCGTCTGTCGTTGTCCGCGTCTCGAAGCGGACCTCCGCGGTCGAAGTGGTCGCGCCGGACGGCTCGGTCGTCTTCTCCGCACCCGTGACGAGCGGCAGCGAGTTCGATTCGCTACCGATCGGCGAGTGGAAGGTCACCGGCATCGCGCGCAATCCGGCGTTTCACTACAACCCGGATCTATTCTGGGACGCGGACCCGTCGCACGCGAAGGCGACGATAAAGCCGGGGCCCAACAATCCCGTCGGCTCGGTCTGGATCGATATCAGCAAACCGCACTACGGTTTGCACGGGTCGCCCGAGCCGTCGCGCATCGGCAAGACCGAATCGCACGGCTGCGTGCGGATGACGAACTGGGACGCGCTGCGGCTGGCGGCCCTGGTCAGTCCCGGGACGAAGGTCATCTTCACGCCCTAGCCGCATGCCAACACGAGCCGCTGTTCGCCGGCTTGCGGCCGCCGCCGGGATCGGCTTCGTTGCCGGCTTCTGCGCGCTCGCCATGCTCGTCTGGTACTTCGGGAACTTCATCGGCCTGCGGCCCGAGAGGGCCGGGATCGGACCCGCGGGCGCGGCGGTCGCCGAGCGCACCCGTGAGTCCGCGCCGCCGCTGCACCCCCCCGAGCCGCCCGCGGCG